>CADCOV010000025.1 GCA_902803185.1 uncultured Eubacteriales bacterium | reverse complement strand
GAGAAGATGAAATTAGCGTATTTTGGAGTGGAGCATTGGCTGAATCCTATGGATTCCAAGGCGAAGTATAATTTCGGTTCCAGCTGCGTCAAGGCTTTGACCATGGACGAGCTGTTCCGCGTGACCGGACAGGACGAGAAGGAGTTCCTGAAGTTCGTGGAGACCATGAGCCTTCACTATCACCACGGTGACTCCACCGGTTCCCCGAGAGTCAAGGAAGCGGTCTGCGGGCTTTATCCGAACGGCAACGTCACGCCGGACCAGGTCATCATGACCATCGGCGGCACCGGCGCCAACGACATGGTCATCATGACGATCCTCGAGAAAGGGGACAACTGCGTCGTCGTCAAGCCGTCCTACCAGCAGCACTATGACATCCCGAAGGGCATGGGCATCGAGACCCGCATCGTCCAGCTGAAGGCGGAGGACGAGTACATGCTGAACCCGGAGGATCTGAGAGCCCAGTGCGACGCCGATACCAAGATGATCATCCTGACCAACCCGAACAACCCGACGGGCGCGACCCTGAACAAGGAGCAGCTCCAGAAGGTGGTCGACATCGCGAAGGAGTTCGACGCCTGGATCCTCTGCGACGAGGTCTACAGAGGCCTGGATGAGAACCTGCTGACCTCCATCGTGGACTTCGGTTACGACAAAGCCATCAGCCTCAGCAGCGTCTCCAAGATGTTCTCCATGGCCGGTACCCGTATCGGCTGGGTCATCTGCAAGGATCCTGATATGTACTTCGAGATGGTGAACCGCCGCTCCTACAACACGATCTGCTGCGGTATCTTTGATGAGGTCGTGGCCTCCATCGCGATGGAAAACTACAAGAAGGTCTGGGAGCGCTCCCGTTCCATCCTGCTGCCGAACAAGAAGATGGTCTACGACTGGGCTGCGGCGGAACCGCACGTCGCCATCCACGGCGACGCCATGGGCACCACCTGCCTGGTGAGCTACGACTACGACATGGATTCCACCTCCATGGCCATCGACATGATGGAGAAGGACCGCATCCTGGTCACCCACGGCGCCTGCTTCGACATGGAGAACACCTTCCGCCTGGGCTACGGTGCATTCACCGACCGCAACTGGCTGGAGGAAGGCCTGGAGCACCTCTCCGCATACCTGAAGACGCTGGAGAAATAGAAGAGCAAAACCAACCGCAATGCGCGAGCGGGGGCCTGATGGCCCCCGCTTTTCGCTTGCGCTTAAGTGTACGTGAGCAGCCAATAGACGAATTGCATGGATGGACTAGCATAAAAAGATAAATGTGATATAATATAAAAAAATAGTTATATAAACAAGAACGGGGGTGGTGAGATGAAAAGATACCTGCCAAGGTATCCGCTTTATCTATTAGCATGGGTCATCATCGCTGCAATGATGACCTGTATATCGATCCTTTGCGCAGAGGCGATGGGCACATTGACAGACTACCTTGCCGGTCACGGACTGGCAGGGAGCGGAAGACTTGCAGCTGATGCCGTTTCCCTGTATGGCGCTTCGGCAGCTGCAGAGGCGCTGTTCCTGATTCTTTGCGGTCTGGCTGGAGGGTATGCCTTCACTGCGATGTCCCGGTCCTCTTTGCATGCGATCATGACGATCCCCGTCGATCACATTCTGCTGCGGCACAAGGGAGATCTGATCAACAGGGCGTCCGCCGATACAGAGGAAGTGCTGACGGTATTGAAGGAGACGCTGCCCGGGGTGATCGTCAAATCAGTGCGGTTGATCCTGGTGATCGCGTTTCTCTTTTGGATCGCCCCGGCAGTGACGGGGATCTATCTGGCGGCAGTATGCGCTTCTGTGCTGCTGCAGATCCTGATCAGCAGGATCACGAGGACCGCAGTGGAGGCTGCAAAGGAACAGGAAGTCGCCCTGAATACTGATCTTGCAGACGTGGTGGGGAACAGGCTTCTGGTCAAGACCGGGAATGCGGTCGATTTCGCTATGGAGGGTGTCAATGCAGATGGAGAGGCATTGGTCTCAGCCCGAATCAGGCAAGCCTGTGTGACGATGCCGCTCAGGGCTTCGGGGATCGCACTGGGGATGATCCCGATATTCAGTGTTTGTTTGGCGGGATTCCATATGATTGCCAGGGGAATGCTTCCGGTCAGCACATTTCTGACCGCATACTATCTCTGTCAATCAGTGGTCTCAGAACAGCTGCATTATGTGGATGATGTTGTGGCCCTGTCAAAGAGCTGGCCGGCAATGACCAGGCTGAAAGGGTTATGGAAGGATGGAAGCCTTGAATTGCAGGAACCTTCAGCTGGTGAAAGGACCGGCAAGGAAGATGCGATCTGCCTGGCCCATGTTACCTACAGCTACCCGGGCGAGGCTCATCCGGCGATAGAGGATCTGAGTCTCTCCATAAAGAAGGGAAGCTGCGTTGCCTTTGCGGGAGAAAGCGGCTGCGGGAAATCGACAGCGCTCCAGCTGATCGCAGGCCTTTTAGCGCCGCAGAAGGGGAGTGTGTCAGCGGCACCCACTGTTTTGACAAAACAAACGCCGTTCATTTTTACCGGCAGTATCCGAGAGAACCTTACTTGGGGCAGAGGCGGAGAGGCAGTGCCGGAGACAGAGATCCGGAAGGTCTGTGAGGAAGTGAGCCTGCGGGATTATCTTGACATGCTGCCGGACGGGCTGGAGACCATATTGTCAAGCGATGCAGGAACGATGAGCGGAGGTCAAAAGCAGCGGTTGGCGGTGGCCAGGGCATTGCTAAGTGGTGCGGATGTATTGCTCTTTGACGAATCCCTGTCTGCTTTGGATGCTGTCACGGCAGAACAGGTGCTGAAATGCATCCTTGAGGAGCGGGATGGACGTACGATCGTCATGGTGATCCACCAGCGCGAGTTCCTCCCTCTCTTTGATGAGGTGTACACTTTCGAGGACGGCCGGCTCACAGGAAGGGGGGAAGCCTGATGGATGCGAAACAGGATTATGCGGACTATAGGTGGCTGAAGGAAAAGAGCAGCGGCCTCAGAGGACGGTTTTGGACCTGCACTTTCCTGAACGGCATTGCCTTGTTTGTATTGTTCTCCGCAGTCGGTGTCCTCCTGACGCAGATCCTTGCGTTGGCCACAGGAGACAATGCGTTTACGGGGAAAGCACCGCTTCTATACATTGTCCTGGTATTGATCCTGGCAGCTTTGTCCGGATTCGCTGCGGTGGGGTTTTGCAGTATCGAGCAAAGAGTGCAGCTCGATATTCGCGGCGAAATGCTGACTGCCTGGATCAGGGGAGAAGAGACAGCTGCTTCCGGATTCACAGGGGAAGAGGTGCTGGCCCGCTGTAATGTCGACCTGCCGCAGGCGGTCAATCTCATCGGTTACTATATGAGCGGGTGGATCTGGCAGCCGATCCTTTCCGGCGTGCTTTCCTGTCTTTGGCTGGTGTGGGTGGATTGGCGGATCGCGCTGCTCTGTGTCGCCTGTTCCGGGATCAATATGCTGCTGATGCGTGTGGGAGCCAGAAAACTTCAGGGACTCAATCTCAGGATCGCAGAAGGGAAAAGCAGTGTTTTGGCTTTCCTTCAGGAATGCATCAACGGAGCGGTGGAGATCAGGACCTTTCATCTCCAGGACGTTTTTCATGCGCGCCTGGAGGCAAAGAGCAAAGCGCCTTCCTCTGCGATCGCGAAAACGGATGCTTTCCTGGGTCTGAGAAGGGGCCTTATGGTATTCTTTGCGGACGGGTTCACTGTGCTCTCCCTGCTGCTTCTCGGTGCCTGGCTTGCCGACAAAGGCAGCATCGCCTTTTCCGATGTCATGCTTGCGCTGCCGCTTGCAGACCAGATCGGGCAGATGATGGCGGCATTTCCGAACCGCAGCGTTTTGATCCGCCAATTCGCCCCGAATGTAAGGCGGATCCGGGAGATCACGGAGATCCCGCAGATGCCGGAGGCGGATGATACAAAAGCAGAGCCCGCAATGTTCGGGCTTCCGGCCCTGCAGTTGACGGATATCGGGTTTGCCTACGGGGATCACCCTGTTCTGCATCACATTTCCCTAACGATCCATCCGGGAGAGAAGGTTGCCGTCGTTGGCGGATCCGGGAGCGGCAAGACGACATTGCTGCGGCTCATCCTTGGCCTGTATCACCCTGACGAAGGGGCGATCTGCGCAGGGGGCATGACGCAGCAGCGGACATCATCCGGGAAATGGCTTGCGATGTTTGCGTATATGCCTCAGAACAGCGGCCTGTTCCATCGTTCTATCGCTGGGAATATCGCCATGGACAGCGCACCTGATCTGAAGAAGGTGGAAAAAGCGGCAATGTCAGCGAACGTGTTATCCTGCATCGAGAGGGCGGGCGGGCTTTCTGCGATCCCACCGGAAGGAAATAAAGGCTTCTCAGGTGGGGAGATCCAGCGGATCAACCTTGCGAGAGCACTCTATCGGGATGCGCCTATCCTTCTTTTAGACGAACCGACCTCTGCCTTAGACAAGGAGTCGGAGGCCGTGATCAGGCAGACCCTGGATCAACTGCCAGAGGAGAAGACCGTCCTGATGGTCACCCATCGCCTTGTTTTGGCGGAACACTTTGATCGGATCATCGTATTGGACAATGGTAGGATCGCAGAGGAAGGAACACATACAGAACTGTTGCAAAAGAAAGGCATCTATGCTGCGATGTGGGAAAAGCAGCAGGAGAAATGAGAATACCGATCCAGGATTCTATTAGACTCCCCCGGCCCGCAAGTGTATAATGGACTGAGATACAGTATTTGACAGAAAGCGGGAACACAGATGCAGAACGGGAAGAACATGGACCAGTATACGAGGATGACGGAGACGCCGGTGGCGCCGCTGCTCATCCGGCTTGCGATCCCGACGACCATCAGCATGCTGGTCACCAGCATCTACAACATGGCGGACGCGGCCTTTGTCGGGCAGCTGGGGAACGCGGCTTCCGGAGCCATCGGCATCGTTTTCGGCTACATGGCGATCCTGCAGTCCGTCGCCTTCATGTTCGGACAGGGGTCCGGCAGCATCATCGCCCGGCTCCTGGGAAAGAAACGGGCGAAGGACGCGAGCCGCTATGCGTCCACGGCCTTTTTCACGGCCCTTGGGGTCAGCCTCGTGATCGCGGTGGTGAGCCTGCTGCTGCTGGAACCGATGCTGCGGCTCCTTGGGAGTACGGAGACGATCCTGCCCCACGCCAAGCAGTACTGCCGGTTCATCATCCTCGGCGCGCCCTTCATCATGGGCGGCTACGTGATGAACAACATCCTGCGCTATGAGGGCCTGGCCGCCAAGGCCATGCGGGGCCTGGTCAGCGGCGCGGTGCTGAACATCGTGCTGGACCCGGTTTTGATCTTCGGGTTCGGCATGGGGACGGCGGGAGCCGGGCTCGCGACGGCGCTGTCCCAGATGGTGAGCTTTTCCATTTTGCTCTCCATGTTCCTCCGGAGGATCACCCAGAGCCGCATCTCGATCCGGTATTACACCCGCGATATCCGGGATGTCTGGGAGATCATGACCGTGGGAGCGCCGAGCCTGCTGAGGCAGTCCCTGGGGAGCCTGGCGACCATCGTGCTGAACAACTGCGCCGGCGTGTGGGGCGACGTGGCGATCTCCGCCATGGCGATCACCAACCGGGTGGCCATGTTCCTGTTCTCCTTCGGCCTGGGCCTGGGGCAGGGCTATCAGCCGATCTGCAGCTTCAACTACGGCGCGGAGAAGTATGACCGGGTGCGTACCGCCTATAAGACGGCCATGAAGATGGCCATGGGGCTGATGATCGTGGCGGGAACGGTGGTGTTTATCATGGCGCCGCAGATCGTGCAGCTGTTCCGGGACGATCCGGACGTCATCGCGATCGGGACGAGGGCCATGCGGTACGCCAGCATCGCGCTGGTCACACAGCCTCTGTCCGTCCTCACCAACATGACCCTGCAGAGTTCCGGCAAGGCGCTGCCGGCGTCGGTGCTTTCCATGATGCGCTCCGGGATCTACTTCATCCCGCTGGTGCTGATCCTGAGTCGGACCATCGGCCTTCCGGGCATCGAGATCGCCCAGCCGGTGGCGGACGTGCTGACGGCGGCGACCTCCATCCCGTTCCTGCTCTGGTACTTCAGGAGGCTCCCGAAGGGAGAATAACAAAGATATCAAAAGAGCTGCCCCAAACCAACAGTTCTGGACAGCTCTTTTTCGTGCCTCGGCGTGATCATTGCGCTTTATTTCAGTGTGTGGTGGCTGCGTTACCAATGGTAAGGCCTGTTCTGTGGAGTGGTTTTCGCCGTCCGGGCCGGCCCAGATGCCGGGTCACGAGCATATTTTGAGTAAAAATGACGTCGTTACCAATGGTAAGGCCTGTTCAGAGGAGCGGTTTTCGCCGTTCGGGCCGGCCCAGGCGCCGGGTCACGGCATGTTTTGAGTAAAAATGACGTCGTTACCAATGGTAAGGCCTGTTCAGAGGAGCGTTTTTCACCGCCCGGGCCGGCCCAGGCGCCGGATCGCGGTATATTTTGAGTAAGAATGACGTCGTTACCAATGGTAACACTTGTTCCGCGGTTATGAATAAGAGGGCAGCCCGCGGGCTGCCCTCTTCGCATGGTGCATCATTCACATTGGGCCAGGAGCGCTTCCCAGCGGTCGTCCACGTACTTCTGGGCGGCCTCGATGGTCCACTCGTTGCCCGGCTTGAACATGTGGCGGAACCGGTTCTGCGGCCGCAGGAACTCCTCGATCGGGAGTTTCTTTTTCGGCTCGTAGTTCAGGTAGTAGACGCCGTTCACGACTTCATACAGCGGCCAGAAGCAGGTCTCCACCGCCAGCTTGCAGATCTCCGGCAGGAGCTCCGCGTCGTAGCCCCAGCCCCTCGGGCAAGGGCAGAGGACGTTCACGAAGGTCGGGCCCTCCGTGTAGATCGCCCGGTGGGCCTTCTGGTGGAAGTCCTTGAAGTTCCCCAGGAAGGTGGTCTGGGCCACGTACGGGGAGCCGTGGGCGACGATGATCCGGGTGAGGTCCTTCTGGACCTGCTTCTTGCCCACGCTCTCCAGACCGGCAGGGGTGGTGGTGGCGCTGGCGAACACCGGGGTGGCGCTGGAGCGCTGGGTGCCGGTGTTCATGTAGGCCTCGTTGTCGTAGCAGAAGTAGGTGAAGTCGTGGCCCCGCTCGAAGGCGCCGGAGATGGACTGGAACCCGATGTCGTAGGTGCCGCCGTCGCCGCCGATGGCGAGGATCTTATAGTTGTCTTTGATCAGGCCCTTCTTCTTCTTCAGCCGGTAAGCGGATTCCACGCCCGCGGCGGTGGCCGCCGTGTTTTCGAAGGCGCTGTGGATGTAGGAATCCTCCCAGGCGGTGTACGGGTACTGGAAGGAGGAGACCTCCAGGCAGGAGGTGGCGTTGCAGATGACCGCCTTGTCCTCCGGATCCAGGGCGCGCATCATGGCCCGGCAGGTGATCCCGGCGCCGCAGCCGGCGCAGAGCCTGTGGCCCGGCGCGAACCGCTCCGGCTTGCTCATCTCTTCTCTCAGCACATATGCCATGCTACTGCACCTCCTCTCTGTCGTCACGCTGTCCCATGTGGCTGTAGACCGGCCCGGTCTCGCCGGTCTCTTTGATCTTCTCCAGGCGGGCGAAGACCCGCTTCGCCTGGGCGACGGTGAAGTCCCGGCCGCCCAGACCGTAGACGATATCCACCATCTTCGGCCTCTGGTCCAGGTTCACGCAGGCGGCTGCGGTCTCCGCGAACAAAGGCCCGCCGCAGGCGCTGAACCCCTCGCTCTTGTCCAGGACGGCGACGGCCTTGCAGTGGGCGAGGGCCGCGGCCAGCTCCTCGCCCGGGAACGGGCGGAAGACCCGGATTTTGATGACGCCCACCTTCTGCCCCTGCTCTCTGAGCTCGTCGCAGGCGGCTTTGGCGGTGCCGGCGGAGGAGCCCATCAGGACCACGGCGGTCTCCGCGTCCTCCATCCGGTAGGCCTCGAAGAGGCCGTAGTGTCTGCCGAAGGTCCGCTCAAAGTCGGCGGCCACGTCCAGGATCGCCCGCTTGGCGTTCTTCATGGCTTCCGCCTGGGCGACCCGGGCCTCCATGTAGTAAGGGGAGGTGCCGTAAGGGCCGACGGCCAGAGGGTTCTCGTGCTTGAGGAGGTAGTTCTCCGGGTGGTATTCGCCGACGAAGGCCTTCACGTCCTCGTCGCTCTGCAGCTCGATGTTCTCCAGGGCGTGGGAGGTGATGAAGCCGTCCTCGCAGATCATCACCGGCAGGCGCACGTCCGGGGTCTCGCCGATGCGGTGGGCCTGGAGGTAGTTGTCGTAGGCCTCCTGGTTGTTTTCCGCGTAGATCTGGATGAAGCCGGAGTCACGCTCCGCCATGGAGTCGGAGTAGTCGTGGTTGATGTTGATCGGCCCTGTGAGCGCCCGGTTCGCCACCGCCAGCACGATCGGAAGCCTGGCGGACGCGGCGACAAAGAGCATCTCGGTCATGAAGGAAAGGCCGGCGGAGGAGGTCGCCGTGATGGCCCGGCAGCCCGCCGCCTCCGCGCCGATGCAGGCGGACATGGAGGAGTGCTCGGACTCCACGCAGACGAACTCGGTGTCCACTTTGCCGTCCGCCACATACTGGGCGAAATACTGCGGGATCTCGGTGGACGGGGTGATCGGGAACATGGCGAACACGTCCGGATTGATCTGGCGCATCGCGTTGGCGATGGCCTCGTTGCCGGAAAGTCTGTCACGGATGCTCATCATTCCACCTCCTTCCAATCGATGGCGCCGAACGGGCACACCTTGTAGCAGATGCCGCAGCCCTTGCAGTGGTCGTAGTCGAACTCGCCCCGGCGGCCTTGGGTCACAGGGATCGAGGAGTCCGGGCAGAACGGGGTGCAGAGCAGGCACTGTTTGCATTTGGCCGGATCCCAGTAAGGGATGCGGGAGCGCCACTCGCCGGTCATGGTGAGGACGGAGGTGCCGCCCTCGTAGATCTCGAGACCCGTGGTCAGCTCCTGCCAGGTCGAGGTCTCGTGGATATCAGCTGCTTTTTTGTTCATCACTCTTTCACCTCTCTCATGGCGGCGGCGAGGCAGTCCAGATTGCCCTGGACCACCTGCGGTTTGGTCGCGAATTTGTGGCGGTAGGAGACCTCCATGTCCCGCAGGAACTGGTCCGGCGCCACGCAGCGGCTGACGGCGACGATGGCGGCCAGCATCGGGGTGTTCGGGAAGTAGGCGCCCAGGTAATGCCTGGAGATCGCGGCGGCGTCGATGGTGAAGACCCGGCCGGCGTAGCCCCTGAGCAAAGGCCTGAGCGCGGAGGCCGGTTTGGCGGAGTTGATCACGACGGCGCCCTCCGGGCTCAGCCCGGCGGTCACGTCCACGCTCTCCAGCAGGGTCTCGTCCACCACCACCACGTAATCCGGTTCGTAGATGTTGGAATGGATCGAGCACCGTTTGTCGGAGATGCGGTTGTAGGCGGTGATCGGCGCGCCGGAGCGCTCCGGCCCGTACTCCGGGAAGGACTGGACGTATTTGCCGCCCATGAAGGCCGCGTCGGCCAGGAGCAGGCTCGCCGTCTTGGCGCCCTGCCCGCCTCTGCCGTGCCAGCGGATCTCGATGATGTCTTTGCTCATTCGGTCAAAACTCCCTTCGGTAAACAAAAAGCTTTCGCCCAGAACGGGACGAAAGCTCAAAATGCACTCTCGCTGTACCACCCAGTCTAGTATACCAACATATACGCTTCCGATAACGGGGAACACCGTCGGCGCCTACTGGGATGACCGTTCGGGCCGCAACTCCGGAGTGATATTCGGATCTGGCTTCTATGATGCCGGTCTCTCACCATCACCGGCTCGCTGGGATCGCCCACCAGAACTTACTGTCTCCATCAAAGTCTTTGGGATGTGAAATTGTGTGTTTCTAAACGAAACTATTGAAGATTATATGTGATGAGACAACAAATGTCAAGGGGCGTAGGAAAATATATCCAGTGGGTCGTTCGGCTGTGTTTGAATATTGCAATTCCTTGTGGATGATGGTTCGGGGAAGGAGTATAATGAGGGCAGAAAAGAACGGAGGAACGGCCGCGGAAGCGACCCTCCCGCTGAGACAGAACACCAAAGGAGACGAACCATGAGAATCGACGATTTTGAACTGGAAAACTGGTTGAACCCGGCCTGCGACAGCGAAAAGAACAAGGTATATCTCGGCGGCAGCTGCGTCCTGCCGATGACCGTCGAAGAACTCTTCGAGGTCACCGGCGAG
>CADCOV010000024.1 GCA_902803185.1 uncultured Eubacteriales bacterium | reverse complement strand
TGTCGTTCAGGATCCGGTTGAAGGGTGCGAAGACCGTCTGAAAGGTGCGGTCATAGAGATGCGTGATGTTCATTTCGATACTCTCCTGTCATGTTTCTTCCTATATGTACTATACCATAAACCTTCTGCCGCCGCCGAAAGAAAAGCGCGCGGCCGAAAAAGCCGCGCGCTCTGTTCCCGTTCAGATCAGTGCGGTGCTGAAATACCGCTCCGCCCGGTCCGCCAGGACCGTGGCGATGATCTTGTCTTTGCCGTACTTGGCCGCCATCTGTTTGGCCGCCCAGACGTTGGCGCCGGAGGAGGTCCCCACCAGCAGGCCCTGGACCCTCGCCAGCTCCCTGGCCGTGCCGATCGCGTCCTCATCCGAGACCTCGACGATGTCCGTGATGATGGAGGTGTCGAGGATGTCCGGCACAAAGCCGTCCCCGATCCCCTGGATCTGGTGCAGCCCCGGCTCGTCGCCCAGCAGAGCGGATACGTTCTTTGGCTCCACCGCCACGATCTTGCAGTCCGGGTTCCGCTCCAGCAGGTACTGGGCCACCCCCTGCAGGGTGCCGCCGCTGCCGATGCCGGAGACGTAGATGTCGATCGGCTTTCCCAGCTGCTCCACCAGCTCGACGGCGGTGGTCCGATAGTGCATCTCAGGGTTCGCCGGATTCTTGAACTGCTGGGGGACGAAATAGTCCGGAGAGCTCGCCGCGATCTCCTCCGCCTTTGCCACGGAGCCGCCGATGCTCAGGGCAGGATCCGTCAAAACCAGCTCAGCGCCGAGGGCGCGGATGATCTTCTTCCGCTCCTCGCTCATGTTCTCCGGCATCACGATGATCACCCGGTAGCCCTTGCGGACGCCGCAGAGGGCCAGGCCGATGCCGGTGTTGCCGCTGGTCGGCTCGATGATCGTCATGCCCGGCCGGAGCTTCCCGTCCTTCTCCGCCTGCTCGATCATGTTCAGAGCGATGCGGTCTTTGATGCTGCCGCCCGGGTTCAGGAACTCGGCCTTCGCGTAGATCTGAAGCCCCGTGGTCTGCTCGAGGCTCACCAGGGGCGTGTTTCCGATCAAGTCCAAAATGTTGCTGTAATACATGTGCGTTCACCCTTTCCGCCGGGAGGATCCTTCCGCCCGGCAAGCATTATTATACAGGAAGGGGCTGTATCCGAAAAGGAGATTTTGCCCGCCGGACCCCTTGTATTTTTCCCCGTCCAAGCGCAAAAATCAGTTGCATTTTCAAGGCGGCAAGACTATGATTGTCTCGACAACTTAATATTAGTTAGATTTGTGTTATTGAGAGGAGATTATCAATGAAACGAATTCTTTCACTAGTACTGGCACTCGCCATGGTATGCGCTGTACTCACAGCATGCGGAGGCGGCAGCAAGGGAGATGGTGGCCAGAACGGCACAAAATCTACCGGCAAGGAAACCAACAGCATCACAGTTGGTATCCCACAGGACCTGGACAGCAGTCTTGACCCTTATCAGCTGACAGCGGCAGGAACCAGAGAGGTCTTATTCAACGTCTTTGAGGGGCTCGTGAAGCCGAACGCCAGCGGCGAATTCGTCGACGCGGTGGCATCGGAGCACAGCATCTCGGAGGACGGTCTCACCTACACCTTCACCCTTCGTGACGGCGTAGTGTTCCACAACGGAAAGACCGTCACCACGGAAGACGTTCTCTACTCGTTCAAAACATGCGCCGCCACATCAGTTGAGGATTCGCTGAAGGCGGCGCTTTCTGATGTGACCGTGACCGCCCCTGACGACAAGACCATCCAGATCGTGCTGCCAAAGCCGTCGGTAGAATTTTTGAGCTACGTCTCGTCCGTGTACATCGTGCCGAACGACTACAAGGACCAGGCCACCAAGCCGGTGGGCACCGGCCCGTTCAAGTACGTGTCCCGCTCCGTGCAGGAGAACGTGATCCTGGAGAAGAACGCGGACTACTACGGCACCCCGGCCAGCCTGGACAAGGTCACCCTGAGAGTCTTTGAAGACACCACGGCGATGGTCACCGCGCTCCGCGCCGGCACCCTGGACTTATGCTTCCGCCTTGCGGTGGAGAACACCAAGAAGCTGCCGGAGAACCTGACCGTGCTCGAGGGCACCCAGAACCTGGTGCAGGCCCTGTACCTGAACAACGCCCACGCGCCGTTCGACAACGAGGACGTCCGCAAGGCCCTCTGCTACGCCATCGACGTGCAGGCGGTCATGGACATGGTCGACGACGGACACGGCCAGAGAGTCGGTTCCGCCATGTACCCGAACTTCGAAAAGTACTACGATCCGTCCCTGGAGAACACCTACTCCTACGATCCTGAGAAAGCCAAGCAGATGCTGGCCGACGCCGGATACCCGAACGGGTTCTCCTTCACCATCACCGCGCCGGCCAACTACACGACCCACGTGAACACCGCCACCGTCATCCTCGAGCAGCTCAAGGAAGTGGGCGTCACCGCCAACATCAAGGAAATCGAGTGGAGCACCTGGATCAGCGACGTGTATCTCGGCAGAAACTATGAGGCCACCGTGATCGGCTTCGACGCCGCCAACCTGACGGCCGCCGCCATGCTGGAGCGCTACACCTCCACGGCGGACAAGAATATGTTCAACTACAAGAACGAGGAATACGACAAGACCTACGCCGCCGCCGCTGCCGCGACGGACGACGCGGAGGCCACCGCCCTGTACAAGCAGTGCGAAAAGATCCTCGCCGACACCGCAGCCAACGTCTACCTGATGGATCTGCCGCTCTTCGTGGCGATCGACAAGGATCTGACCGGCTACCAGTTCTATCCGCTCTACGTGCAGGATCTGTCCACGCTGAGCTGGAAGTAACAAAACCGACAACCTACCGGCCGGCCGCTACGGCGGCCGGCCTCCTTCGCACCGGGAGGCGCGGCAATGAACTACTTCACCAAAAAAATCATCACCCTGGTCATCACCCTGTTCCTGGTCTCCCTGCTGGCGTTCTTCGCCTTCCAGGTGATCTCGGACCCGGCCTCGGCGATCCTGGGCACCAGCGCGACGCCGGAGTCCCTTGCGACCCTGCGCCACGAGATGGGGCTGGACCGGCCGGCCCTCCTCCGCTACTTCGAGTGGCTGGGGAATTTCATCCGGGGTGACTACGGCACCTCCTATTCGTATAAGATGCCTGTCAGCGACATGGTGGCGGACAAGCTCGGCATCACCGCCGGGATCACGATCCTGGGCTTTGTGATCATGCTTCTCACCTCCATCCCGCTGGGCATCCTGGCCGCCCGCTACGCCGGCAGCCTTCTTGACCGCATCCTGACCATCACCGGCCAGGTCGCCATGGCGGTCCCGGCTGTCCTGCAGGGCATCCTTTTGACCTGGCTCTTCGGCCTTCTTCTGAGAGTCTTCACGCCGGGCCATTTTGTTTCCTTCTCCGAGTCCCCGGGCGGATACTTCATCTGTATCCTCTTCCCGGCCCTGGCCATCGCCATCCCGAGGATCGCGATGACCGCCAAGATGCTCCGCTCCTCCATCCTGGACCAGCTGAGCGAAAACTACGTCCTGACCTCCTATTCCCGCGGCAATTCCACCATCGAGACCCTGCGCCGCCACATCCTCCGGAACGCGATGATCCCGGTCATCACCTTCATCGCCTCTTCCATGACGGAGATCGTGGCCAGCTGCATCATCGTCGAACAGGTCTTCGCCGTCCCGGGCCTGGGGGTCCTTCTCATTTCATCCATCGGCACGCGGGATTTCCCGGTGGTCCTGGTCATCGTCATGATCCTGGCCATCTGGGTCATCGTCGTGAACTTCATCGCGGACCTGCTCTATCAGCTCACGGACCCGCGCATTCGCCTGAGTTAGGAGGAGACCGATGGCAAAGAACACCAAGACCAAGAATCCAAAAGTGAAAGCGGTCTACCGCAAGGAGGGCCGCAATTACTTCCTCATATATGGGACCATCCTCACCGCCTTCATGGTGGCGCTGGTCGTCCTGGGGTACTTCTGGACCCCGTATTCCACCACCGGCATGAGCATGGGGGACAAGTTCGCCGGCCCGAGCCTGCAGCACATCTTCGGCTGCGACAACTACGGCCGTGACATCTTCTCCCGCCTGCTGGAGGGCGCCGGCACCAGCTTCCTGATCGCCTGCGCCGTGGTTTTGATCGGCCTGGCGGGCGGCATCCTGATCGGCAGCCTGACCGGCTACTTCGGCGGCTGGCCGGACGAGGTCCTGATGCGCCTCTGCGACGCCCTCACCGCCTTCCCGTCCATCCTGCTGGCCCTGGTCATCGTGGCCGTCGTGGGCGGCGGGACCCTGACCATCACCTGGGTGCTGGGCATCCTGTTCATCCCGGGCTTCTCCCGGATCGTCAGGAGCCAGTTCGCCAAGATCAAAAACCTGAACTACGTGAAGAGCGCCCGCCTCATGGGTGCGGGGAGCTTTAGGATCATGTTCCTGCACATCCTGCCGAACGCCGTCCCGGTGCTCCTCACCACCGTCGTCATCGCCTTCAACAACGCCATCCTGGCCGAGGCCAGCATGAGCTACCTGGGCATCGGCGTGCAGCCGCCGGACGCGTCCCTGGGAAGGATGCTCTCCGAGTCCCAGAAATACCTGCAGAATTCCCCGCACTACGTTTTGTTCACCGGTCTGACCATCGTGCTGCTGATCCTGGGCTTCTCCCTGCTGGGTGAGGGCCTGCAGGAGCGCAACGGGCGCCAGAGATATTTCTTCTAAGGAGGCTGCGATGTTAGAAGTCAAAGACCTGCGCATCCATTTCCTCACCGCGCCGGAGGGCAAGGACGCCGTCCGGGGCGTGAGCTTCCGGGTGGAGGACGGCGAGATCTGCGGCCTGGTGGGAGAATCCGGCAGCGGCAAGACCGTCACCGCCCTGGCCATCAGCGGCCTGCTCCAGCGGAACCGGGCGGAGACCAGCGGCGAAGTGATCCTGGACGGCAAGAACCTGCTCACCATCCCCCGGAAGGAGCTCCGTTCCCTGCAGGGGAGCCTGATCACCGTCGTCTTCCAGGAACCGATGGTCAGTATGGACCCGTGCATGAAGGTGGGCCCTCAGATCGAGGAATCCCTCCTGCTCCACACCTCCCTCTCCGACGGCGAGCGGAAGCGCCGGGCCCTCAAGGCCATGGCGGATGCCGAGCTGCCGAACCCGGAGGAGGTCTATGAGAAATATCCCCACGAGCTCTCCGGCGGCATGCTCCAGCGGGCGATGATCGCCGCCGCCATCATCTCGGAGCCGGAGCTTTTGATCTGCGACGAACCGACCACGGCCCTGGACGTCACGATCCAGGCCCAGATCCTCAAGCTCCTCCGCAAGATCAATCAGGAAAAGGGCACCTCGATCCTCTTCATCTCCCACAACCTGAACGTGGTGCGGAAGCTCTGCACCAAGGTGCTGGTCATGAACAAGGGCGAGATCGTGGAACAGGGCACGCCGGACCAGATCTTCCGGGACCCGCAGCAGCCGTACACCCAGAGGCTGATCGCCTCCATCCCGACGAGAGACCGCAAGATCAAAGACATGCGGTCTGAGGCTTAGGAGGGCGCCATGGAAGAACAGAACAAAACACCGATCCTCGAGGTGAAACACCTGAGCTCCTGGTACAACGCCGGCGGTCCCTTCTCCCGCAAGAAGCGCCAGCCGGTCCTGAAGGACGTCTCCTTCACCCTCTACGAGGGAGAGATCCTGGGCGTGGTGGGCGAATCCGGCACCGGCAAGACCACCCTGGCCCGGGCCATCCTGGGCATGCTCGAGGACTACGACGGCGAGATCATCAACCATTCCGACCATCCGCAGATGGTCTTCCAGGATCCGTTCAGCGCTTTGAACCCGGCCCACAGCATCGGCTGGACCATGGAGGAGCCGCTGAAGATCCGCACGAAGCTCGGCCCGGCGGAGCGCCGCGCCAAGGTGAACGAGATGCTGGAGCGGGTGGGCCTGGACGCCACCTACTACGACCGCAAGCCGGCGGAGCTCTCCGGCGGCCAGCGGCAGAGGGTCTGCATCGGCACCGCCCTCATCGCCAGCCCGAAGCTCATCATCGCCGACGAGGCGGTCTCCGCCCTGGACGTCACCATCCAGTCCCAGATCCTCCACCTCCTCTACGACCTGAAGGAGGAATACGGCCTGAGCTACCTCTTCATCACCCACGACCTGAACATCGTCTACCAGCTCTGCGACCGCGCCATCGTCATGAAGCGGGGCGAGATCGTGGAGGAGAACACCGTGGACGAGCTCTTCAATGACCCGCAGCAGGAGTACACCAAGCGCCTGCTGGAGGCGGCAGAATAGCGGCGCGGCAGCGCCGGGGAGGCCCCTATGATCACCAAAGACACATCCCTGTTCCGTGAGATCCCGATCACGGAGATCGAAAACGTGAAGATCGGCAACGCGGAGGATCCGGAGAGCGCCACCGGCGTCACCGTCATCCTCTGTGAGCAGGGCGCGCCATGCGGCCTCGCGATCCGGGGCGGCGGTCCGGCGGCCCGGGAGAGCGGCGTGCTGGATCCCATCGCCGCCTGCCAGGAGGTCCACGCCGTGGTCCTCGCCGGCGGCAGCGCCTTCGGCCTGGATGCCGCGGGTGGCGTCATGGAGTACCTGGAGGAGCGGGGCTACGGCTTTGCTCTTGGCGACATTCGGGTCCCGATCGTTCCGCAGTCCGACATCTTCGACCTGATGTTCGTCACCCACAGGGTCCGGCCGGACAAAGCGATGGCGAAGCGGGCCTGTGAAGCCGCGGAGAAGAACTGCCCGGCCGAGGGCAACGTGGGCGCCGGCTGCGGCGCCACCGTGGGCAAGCTCGGCGCGCCGGCGGACTGCATGAATTCCGGCCTCGGCCTCTACGCCGTGCAGATGGGCGAGCTCAAGATCGGCGCCGTCGTGGCGGTGAACGCCCTGGGCGACGTCTACGACGAGGACACCGGGAAGATCGTGGCCGGTGCCCTGACCCCGGACCACAAGGGCTTTGCCGACGGGGAAAAGCTCCTCTACCAGGCGGGGCTCGCGGCACAGACCGCCGCACCGGCGGGCGCGGCCAACACCACCATCGGCTGCATCATCACCAACGCGAAGTTCGACAAGCCAGCCCTGACCAAGATTGCCCAGCTGACCCACAATGGCTACGCCCGGGCCATCCGCCCGGTCCACACCCAGAACGATGGCGACTCCATCTACGCCCTCTCCGTCGGCGACGTCGCGGCGGACATCGATCTGGTGGGGACCCTTTCCGCCCGGGTCATGCAGCAGGCCATCCTGAACGCCGTCCTCCACACCGAGTCCTTCCACGGGCTCCCGGCGGCGAAGGACCTGGCATTCTAAACGTATATACGACAAAGGAGGGACCGGCGGTCCCTCCTTTTGCTTGCTCTTTTCTATTGTTCGCTGCTGCGCAGCCTGGAAAGGAGCACGCCCCCGTGCTCGTCCAGCCACCGGTGCCACCGGTCATACTCCGGATACACCCGCTCGACTTCCATATAGAACTTCGGCGAGTGGTTCATCTGCTTGATGTGGCACAGCTCGTGGACCACGACGCTGTCTAAGACCTCCGGCGGCGTGAGCATCAGCAGGCAGTTGAAGCTCAGATTGCCCTTGCTGCTGCAGCTCCCCCACCGGGTCTTCTGGGCCCGGATCGTGATCCGGCCGTAGGACACGCCGGCCAGCGGCGCGTAGTGGGCCACCCGCTCCGGGATGACCTTCGCGGCCTCCTTCGCCAGCGCGCTGAGCTCCTCCTTCGTGAAGGCGCCCGCCGCCTCCGCTTCCCGTCGTCTGGCCTCACTCTTCGCCAGATGCTTCTCGATCCAGTCCCGGCGCTCCTCTACGAACGCCCGGATCCTCTGCTTCGTCGCCAGCAAAGGCGCCCGCACGATGAGTTCCCCGTTTCGGATCTCCAGCGCCATGGTCCGCCGGTTGCTGTAGATGACCCTGTATTTCATGCCTTTTCTCGCCCGAGGGCGGCAGCGATCTCCTCTTCCGTCACATGGATCAGCCGGGCGATCTCGGCAACGGTCTTCCCGTCCGCCTGCATCGCCTCAGCGATAGCACGAAGCTGTTCTGCCTTTCCTTCCGCCAGACCTTCTGCCTTTCCTTCCGCCAGACCCTCTGCCTTTCCTTCCGCTAGGCCTTCTGCTTTTCCTTCCGCCAGGCCTTCTG
>CADCOV010000023.1 GCA_902803185.1 uncultured Eubacteriales bacterium | reverse complement strand
CGTAGTCGTCCCTCAGGATCGCCATCTTGTAGACGTCCCGGTATTTTCCCATCTTCTTGCAGGCGCCCCTGGCCAGGCCCTCGTGGCAGAATCCCACGGATTCGTAGAGGTACTGGGCCGGGTTGCCCGGGTAGTAGTCCAGATAGAGCCGGTGGAAGTTATCCTCCCGGAACACCTTCTCCATCAGCCACATCAAAGCCTGCCGGCCGAAGCCTTTGTTCCGCTCCGCCGGGTCCCCGATGTAGAGGCGGTAGAGCTCGACGGCGTCCAGATGCCGGTCGATCCCCGCCAGGTAGATCCGTCCCAGGAGCCTGCCGTCCTCCCCCAGGATCGTGTAGCCCGCCTTCGCCGGATCCTCCTCGATCTCGTCGAAGGTGGCGGCGACCTCTTCCCGGGTCTGGCCGTCCCCCAGACTGAAGAACTCCGTGACCGCAGGGGTCAGCTCCCATAGGTAAAACTGTTCGATATCTGACCGGACCTGCGGCCGGACTGTGATCTTTTCCATAGAATTGCCTCCCTTTTTCCCTACCATCATATTGCCTTTTGTCCGTTTTTTCAAGCGCCGCCGCTGAAACCGGCCAAATCCTGTTTGCAACCGGACCGTTCGGTGGTAAAATACAAGAGACGGGCGGCAGCGCTGCCCTCGGCAATGAGACGATAGGGCGCCCCGCGCCATCAGAAACGGAGGGATCGAGCATGAAGAAGAGCGACAAGAAGATCATAGAGAAAGCCACCGCTATCCTGGAGAAGGAGGAGAAGAAGGGCTCCGGTCTCACCGGCGTCCTGGCGGTCTGCACCATGATCGCCCTGCTGGGCCTCACCATCTACGCCCTGGTCGCCACGACCGACGGAGACGAGGAATTCGAGGATTTCGCAGGCTGAACATCTGAAGACAAAGAACGAGGGCCCCGCTGCTGCGGAGCCCTCGTTTTGTTTTGTTCTTTAATCCTCGAACGGGAACTTGTAGTCCAGGTCGTAGCGGTCTCTGAGCTCGATGAACTCCTTCTGGACCGCCTCGCCCACCGGAACGCCCTTGTCGGCGCGCCACACGGAGGTCATCCAGGCCTTCTCGCCCGGGGTGAAGATCCGCGGCTCGCCCGGCGCCTTCTCGGAGGCCCTGAGCTCTCTCAGGATATCGCCGGCGGTCTTGCGGAACTCCTTCTCGCCCACGAAGAATTCCGGATTGATGACGATGAAGAAGTGGCCCAGGTGATACGGCTGCTTGCTGCCGTCCGCGCCGATGCCGGAGAGGGCCTTCAGGAAGGTGCCGCCCTGCAGCGCGGCGGAGAGGATCTCCACCACCGTCGCGTAGCCGTAGCCCTTGTAGCCCGCCAGCTCTTCGCCGATGCCGCCCAGCGGCGCCAGGGCTGCCCTGCCCTTGGTCAGGTCCACCAGGATCTGTTCGCTGTCGGTCATCGCGGAGCCGTCACGGCCGATGACCATGCCCGCCGGGGTCGGCTTGCCTTCCCTGGCGTAGTATTCGATCTTGCCCCTCTGGGTGATGGAGGTGGCGCAGTCGATGCAGAACGGGAACTCCTCGTCCGTCGGCAGCGCGATGGTCAGCGGGTTGGTGCCCAGCATGTTCTCCACGCCGAAGGTCGGCGCGATGGAAGGCCTCGCGTTGGTACCGGTGATGCCGATCATGCCGGCGTCGGAGGCCATGGTGGCCCAGTAGCCCGCGATGCCGTAGTGGGTGGAGTTGCGGATGGCGGCGCAGCCCATACCGTAGGTCTTGGCCTTCTCGATGATGGTCTGCATCGCCTTGTGGGAAGCCACCATGCCCATGCCGTCGTGGGCATCCACCACCAGGGTGGTCGGCGTCTCCTTGATGACCTCATACTCCGTCACCGGCTTCTGGATGCCGGCGTTGATGCGGTCGATATAGATCGGCTTGAACCGGTTGCAGCCGTGGCTCTCGATGCCCCTGCGGTCGCTCTCCATCAGCACGTCGGCGCAGATCTTCGCGTCCTCCTCCGGCACGCCCACCTTCTTGAACACGTCCACCATGAAATTGCCGACCAGTTCCCACGGAACGTACGGCCTGGTTTCCGGATCCACCTTCATATTGAGATCTGTGATCTGTGGCATAGCAATATCCTCCTTCTGCACAGTTGTCGTTAGATTCCTGTGGTTATCATACAACAAAACCCTCCCGCTTTCAACTTTCCGTTCCCAACGTAAAAGGAGCATGCCCTTCCGGACATGCTCCCCCTTTTCGTTTTTTGCGATTATGCCTTGTAGGCCAGGCTCTTGCCGCTGCTGTAGCCGCTGGTCGCTGCGCCCACCGCCTTCGCGGTGAAGTAGTAGGTCTTGCCGCTGGTCAGCAGGCTCTTCGGCACGGTGTAGCTGGTGCCGGTCACGCCGCTCTTCGCAGTCTTCCAGCTGCCGCCGCTGACCTTGTACATCACGGTGTAGGTCTTGGCGCCCTCCACCTTGCCCCAGGTCACCTTGACGCCGGAGCTGGTCTTGGAGACGCCGCTGATCGCCGGGGCCGCCATGTAGGTCTGGGCCTTGCCGCTGCTGTAGCCGCTGGTGGCCGCGCCCACCGCTTTCACGGTATAGTAGTACTTGGTGCCGCTCTTGAGCTCGCTCTTCGGCACGGTGTAGGTGGTGGTCTTGATGCCGGTCTTCAGGGTCTTCCAGCTGCCGCCGCTCGTCTTGAACATCAAAGTGTACTTGGTGGCGCCGTCCACCGCGGACCAGGTGACCTTGGTGCCGGCGTTGACGTTCTGGGTCTTGGTGACCGTCGGCGCCGCCATGTAGGTCTGGGCCTTGCCGCTGGTGTAGCCGCTGACGTCGTCCGGATCCTCGCCCACTGCCTTCACGGTGTAGTAGTACTTGGTGCCGCTCTTCAGCAGGCTCTTCGGCACGGTATAGGTCGTGGCAGTGACGCCGCTCACAGCCGTCTTCCAGCTGCCGCCGTTCTCCTTGTACATCACGATGTAGCTCTCAGCGCCATCCACCGCGTTCCAGGTGATCTGGGTGCCGGCATTGACGTTCTTGGAGGTCGCGACCACCGGCGCCGCCAGGTAGGTGATGTCCTCCTTCTCGGAGAATGCGGAGGAGTATTTGCCCTTTCCTGCCATGACGTAGAGATTGTATTCCGTTCCGGCCGTGAGCATGCTCTTCGGCACGGTGTAACCCGCAGAAGTGATCTTTTCCGGCATCGGATCGATCTGCCCGGTCGACTTGTTTTCCATCACGAGGATGTACTCTTCCGCGCCTTCCACAGCACCCCAGGTCACCTTGATGCCTGCGTTCACGTTGGACAGTGCGGTGATTTCCGGCTGATCGAGATATGCCAGGCTGACCGCTTCAGAGGTCGATGGCTGATATCCTTCCGCGGAAGCTTTGACCACGAACTGATACTCCATGCCGCTGTCGAACAGGTCGCCGGAAAGGACACATTCGTCCTCCGCCGTCGGATCCGCCGCAGCCTTGTAATCCTCAGCGCTTCCCGCTTCTTTGTACAGGACCTGATAGGTTTCCGCATTCGTGACCGGGTTCCAGTTTACCTTGACACCGTCAGAGACGTTGTCCGCCGTGACCTTGTACGCCGGGTCCAGTTTCGGGAGATCCTGTCCGGCCGTCTCGACAGCATCCATGGCTTCCTTGGCCGCCGCCAGAGCAGCCGCGACTTCTTCCTGTGTGGCTGCCGCGTCGATCGCGCTGATGCCGTCGCTCAGGCAGCCGGCCAAAGCCGCTTTGCCCTCCGCGTCGTAATTGCCGCTGCTCTCCAGATCCTCTTCATAGGCAGTCAGTTCAGCTTTGGCTGCCTCCTTCGCCTCGTCGAGGTCGGAGACCGGCTCAGTGCCTTCGCTGTAGTCCTCGCCCAGCAGATTGCTGAAGATGAAGTTGCTGATGAACGCGTACTCGTCGCGCTGGTGCAGTTTGTTGGTCAGGGTGTTGGCGAACAGGCAGACGTCCACTTCGCTGCCGCTCGCATCCGCGCCCTCGTAGGAGAAGCCCTGGACGGAGCCGTTGATGAAGGTGTCGTAGGAAGCTGCCAGCGACTCGCTGTACGTCGGGATGAAGCCCTCCAGCGGCTCCTTGCTGCCGTCCATCTGGACAAGGATCTCCGCGCCTTCCGGCAGGCCGGTGAACCAGTACACGCCGTAGCCGTAGAAGACATCGTCGCCCTGCTGGATGTAGCTGGCGTTGATCATGTTTTCGTCCGGGTAGGTGACGTAGCCCAGGCAGTCCATGGCGCCCCGGACCCTGCCGGTGCCCGCGCCGGAGAACAGCTTGCTGACCGCGCTGCGTCCGCCGCTTCCGAAGCCGATGTATGGGGTGCCCGCCTGTACCGCCGCCAGAGCGTCGTTACTCAGGTTGGAGCCGCCGATGATGACGTTAGCCACGCTCAGATCATTGGTGGTCTCAAAGCCCATGATCTTCATGGCTTTGTCGTCGTAGTTCCAGGTGTAGTTGCCGACCTGGGCGGTGTAGATGCAGCCGCCGTTCAGAGTCATGGCCGGAGTGCCGGTCACGTAGACCACCGGGAAACCGGTGATGGTCTTGGTTTCCTGTTCGAGGGTATACGGTTCGACGGTCACGCCTTCGACGGTCAGCAGGTAGTGATCCGCCACGGTCAGGTAGTCCTCATAGGCGCAGACGAAGTCGCCCTTCCAGACTTCATCGTCCGTGATCATGCCGACCTTCGCGCCCTTCTGCAGCAGTTCATTGACGGCCGCGACCGCATCCTCAGAGGTGTTGTGGATGATGACGTCGCCGCCCATGGCGCCGGTGAACGGGGTCTCGAAGTCCGCCAGGAACGCCTGCGCCGCTTCGTAGTCCAGAAGATCGATGCCCATCTTGATCTTTTGATAGGCCTCCGGTTCCGCCACGGTGACCATGTCGAAGCCGCGGGTTTCACCAAAGGCGGTGATGCCTTCGGAGTAAAGCACGGTCCAGCTCTGGATCAGTGTGCCGTCGTAGAGCGCGCCGTTGGCGACTGAACGCTTGGCCTGGTACATCGGGACGACCATCGTGCCTTCCGGATAGGTGACGCCGTCATAGATGACCTCGTGCTCGGCGAGCCCGACCTTGACGTCGTTTCTGGTCAGCCACTCCATCATGTCGGCAGCGGCCTGGATATTGGACTGATTCGCTTTGTCCAGCGGGATGATGTAGCACTCCGGATAGAAGTTGCCGTTCTGGCCTTCGCCGTCGTATTCCGGACGGAAGAGATCCATTTCCGCGCCTTCCACGTCGTACTGGTCGCAGAACCACTGGCCGACCTCATCAAAGGCGTCGGAGTTGTAGTTGTTCACGCCGCGCTGGTAGATCTTGACCTGGTCCTCCAGGTAGCCCAGCTTTTCGCCGGCGATGTAGACGGACTGTCCCAGCATGCCGTAGCAGGCCGCCTGCGCGGTAGCGTCGTTATAGGCCGGGAGTTCGACCGTATAGGCCACGGTGCCGTGCAGCATCGCGAACTGCGGGGTGTAGCTCGTGGACATATCGTCCCATGGATCCGACCAGTAGGCGGTGCCGTCGCCCATATCCGTCAGGTAGTCGCGCTGCGGGATCACGTAGCTGTTGTAGCCGTCGTTGTTGGCGACCGCTGCGATGCCTAAGGCCTCGCCACCGGTCATCAGGTGCTCGGCCAGCAGGTCGTATTCAAAGTTCGGCTCGTGCGGCGGGTCGCAAGGCTCACACTGGAAGGCCTGGACCCGGCCGTGGAACTCGGTCAGGGAGACCGGGTTGTAGGTGCTGATCAAATGCTGCATGTTGGCAGTCTCAGGGGTGGTCTGGAAGGAGTTGTCACGGTTCAGATCGTAGCCGTTGAAGGCCGCGCGGGTCACAAAGGTACGTCCGTCCACGTTCTCCTCCGGGACCAGGATGAAGAACACGTCCTCCAGCAGGTCGGAGATCGCGATCTCGTTCTCGGAGATCTCATAGTAGGTCTCCAGATCCACGACGCCGGACACGCTGTTGCCCGCCTTCAGGTAGCCGAGGTAGGTGGCTTTGTCCGCGACCAGATCCGGGACCGCCAGGCTGTCCGCGGCGAACTCCGCCGCCAGTTCTTCCTCGCCCGCGGCCGTGAAGCTCTCGAGGTAATCGTAGGAGATGGTGTCTTCCGTGACCAGCTTCCAGGCAAATCCCAGGATGCCGTCGGAGGCTGCGACTTCGTTGGAGTGGATGTTGGAGAACATCACCGGGACTTTGATGTCGTCCGCGGCGCCGCTCTCGATCTTCTCCAGTGCCTCAGCCGGGGCCGTCTCGGAGAGCTCGGTGAACTCCAGCCAGTCTTCGACCGCAGCCTTGTCCTTGGCGACGATCAGATACGGCATGTCCAGCCCGTAGGAGGAGGTGCCCATGGAGAACTTCTCCACATACAGGTCGGTGTCCAAAGCCGCGATGGCGTCGATGTCGGTGTAGATCTCATCCATGGTGTGGAAGCTGTCGTACGGGGCGATCTTGACCGGCGCCATGCCGATGACGACGCCGTCTGCCGTCTCTACGACGAAATTGAAGTAGCCGCAGATGTCCAGGTAAGCGCCGCCGTTGCTGTGCGGCGCGCTGTAGTCCACCACGCCCCTGCTGTAGAAGTAGCAGTTGGAGTTGAAGGTGACCTCCAGGACTGTTTCGCCGTCCTCCTCCTTGACTTCCGTCTGCACATCGGTGAACTGCGGGGTGCCGCCCTGCGTCAGCCACTCCTCCAGCGGCCCGCCGGCCGACTGGTTAGGATACAGCTGAGGGTCGACATAGAATCTGCTGTTATTTCTGATCAAAGACAAGCTCAGCCCTGCCTCGACCACCGCTGCCGCCTCCTCTGCGGACACGTCGCCGAGCGGGATCGTGAGGGAGACCTCATCGTCTTCTGCCAGGGAAATGATTTCGTCCACCGCATAATCCGAGACCGGCGGCATGTCGTCGGCGTAGACCTTCGCCATCGGGAGGACGGCGAAGGAGCCGAAGATCATGGCCAGGGTCAGGACCCATGCGATGACCACGTTTCCTTTCTTCGAATAAATACTCTTCATTGTTGTGCGGCTCCTTTCCGGTTATGCATTCACGTCTGCACACATTAGTTTCTTGAATGATAGGAACATACTACCAGTGCCGCCATTTGTTGTCAAGCATTTTTATGCATATTTTTGCATTAATTTTTTCGTTATGCGGCGGTTTGTGCGGTATTTTTCGCATAATTCATTAATTAAAGGTGCGATAATATTCATCCACGCATGCAGCGGCGCCGGGCGCACGAAAAAAGCCGCCCCTTCCGGGGCGGCCGTAAAGCCTTGGCTTTATTCACTGCTTGGAGGCCTCCAGCAGCTTCTGCTTCAGCTGGGTCTCGATGGCGGCCAGCTGGTTCTCCGCCTCCACGCGCTTGGCCTTGCCTTCCATCTGGATGCGCAGGACCTCGTCCAGGGTGGTGATCAGAGACTCGTTGGTGTACTTCAGGGTCTCCAGCTCGACGATGCCTCTCTCGGACTCCTTGACGCTCTCGAGGGTCGCGGTCTTCAGGGCATCCGCGTTCTTCTTGAGCAGGGCGTTGGTCATCTCGGTGACCTCGCGCTGGGCCTTGGCGGCCTGGGTGGAGTGCTCCAGACCCATGGCGATGACCATCTGGTTCTTCCAGAGCGGGATGGTGTTCACGATGGTGGACTGGATCTTCTCCGCCATGACGTTGTCGGAGGCCTGGACCATTCTGATCTGCGGGCCGGTCTGCATGGCGATGGAACGGGTCAGCTCCAGGTCGTAGAGCTTCTTCTCGAAGCGCTCGCACTGGTTGGCCAGGTCCTTGGCAGCCTGGGCGTCCTCCGGCAGGCCGGAGGCCTCCGCCTTCTGCTGCAGGGCCACGAGGTCGTTGCTGCGGACTTCGTCCAGCTTCTGCTTGCCGGCGGCGATGTACATGGTCAGCTCCTTGAAGTAGCCGAGGTTCATCTCGTACATCTTATCCAGCATCGCGGAGTCCTTCATCAGCTGGACCTGGCGGGTCTCCAGCTCGTTCTTGATGGACTCGACGTTGACTTCGACTTTGCTGTATTTCGCCTTCATGGCGTCCAGGTCGTTCTTCTTCTTGTGGAAGAGGCCCTTGAGGCCCTTCTCGTTCTCGTCGACATCGAAGTTCTTCAGCTGGGCGACCAGGTCGGTGATCATCTCGCCCACTTCGCCCATGTCCTTGGTCTTCACGTTCTCCAGCGCCTTCTCGGAGAAGTCGGCGATCTTCTTCTGGGCGCCAACGCCGTAGGTCATGATGGCGTTGGTGTTGGTGACGTCGATCTTATTGGCGAACTCCTTGACCTGTTTGATCTCCTGTTCGGTCAGGCTGGCCAGTTCCTGCTCTCTCAGAGAGACGGTCGGCACCTGAGCCTCCTCGGCGGCCTTCTCCGTGGCCTGCTCCGTTTCCTCGACGTCCTCGATGGTCACGTCGGTGGCCTCGATCACGTCGCCGAACTTGAGCTCCGGCGCTGCCGGGATCGCGGTCGCTTCGATTTCTTCTTCAAAGGTCATGTTCTTCTCGTCTGCCATGTTTCCCTCCTGTGCGAATGCGTATTATTCCTGGTCCTTTGCGGACGCATCAGATACTTTATCTCCTGACAGGCCATCCTGGGCCATCATCGTCTTCATCACGGAGATGTCGGACGAGATGTCCCATGCGACGTCCTGGAACAGACTGTCGAGCAGATTCTCAAAGGCATCGTTGATGGTGTCGATGGCCTCCTCGATCTCCTTCTTGGTGTTCACGATGTTG
>CADCOV010000022.1 GCA_902803185.1 uncultured Eubacteriales bacterium | reverse complement strand
TCCTCAGCGGGCTCGCAGTCCGCGGAGGCGACGCGCAGAACGAACAGGACGAGGTGCGGACGGACGTGACGGAATGGCTTTCCGGACTCGGATACTGAGAGCAGCGTATGGCGGGAGAGATCCCGCCTTTTTTTATGGAAAAAGGGAGCGGAAAGGCCGTAAGGACGGCAATGCTTATACATGTGATGAGAAATCTTCATTCGCTTTCACAGATGAGGGGTTTTGCCGGCATGCATAGTATGTTATAATCTTGTCAATCTGACGGTGAAGACACATCTGCCCCGGAAGAGCGGAACATAGAGATGCAACATGATTAGGAATGGAGATGTGCATGGAAAAAGAATTTGATTACACCGTAGTGGACGAGATCCTTGCCAAGTATCCGCCGAACGAGCTTTCGACGATCGCGATCCTGCAGGATATCCAGGAGCACTACCACTACCTTCCGGAGGAAGTCTTCGCCAGAGTCTCCAAGGCGATCGGCGTCGGTGAGGCCCGCCTGTACGGCGTGGCGACCTTCTACGAGAACTTCTCTCTGGAGCCGAAGGGCAAGTACATCATCCGCTGCTGCGACGGCACCGCCTGCCACGTCCGCGGATCCCAGCCGATCCTGGATCGTCTGCAGCGGGAACTCGGACTGTCCGACAACAAACACACGACCGACGATCTTCTCTTCACGTTGGAGACCGTCTCCTGCCTCGGCGCCTGCGGCCTGGCCCCGGTCATGACCGTGAACGGCAAGGTCTATCCGGCCATGACGCCGGCAACCGCCCTTGAGGTACTGGAAGGCATCCGTGCAGAGATCGCAGCGGAGGAGGTGGCAGAATGAGCATGAGAGATCGGCTGTATACGCGGGAGGACTTGATCCAGCTGCGTGAGCACTGCATGAATGCAGCGAGCTACGAGACGAAGGAGATCCTGGTCTGCGGCGGTACCGGCTGCGTGGCCGGCGGTTCGCTGCAGATCTACGATCACCTGAAGACCTATATGGAGGAGCACAACATCCCGGTGAACGTGGAGCTCGCCGACGATCCGCACAGCGAGGTCGTGGGCCTCAAGAAGAGCGGCTGCCACGGCTTCTGCGAGCTGGGACCTCTGGTCCGCGTGGAACCGCAGGGCTGGCTCTACACCAAGGTCAAAGAGAGCGACGTGGAGGAGATCATCGAGCGCACCATCCTGAAGGGTGAGAACATCGAGCGTCTGGCCTACCGCATGGGCGACGACGTCTATCTCCGCCAGGACGACATCCCGTTCTACAAGAAACAGACCCGCCACGTGCTGGAGAACTGCGGCCAGATCAACGCCACGTCCATCTTCAGCTACCTTTCCGTGGGCGGCTATACCGCGCTGGAGAAGGCGCTCTTCGACATGACGCCGGATGAGATCATCCGGGAAGTGACCGATTCCGGTCTCCGCGGCCGCGGCGGCGGCGGATTCCCGTGCGGCCAGAAGTGGGCCTCCTGCCGCAGACAGAAGGAATTCCCGAAGTACATCGTCTGCAACGGCGACGAAGGTGACCCGGGCGCGTTCATGGACCGTTCGATCATGGAGGGCGACCCGAACCGCATGATCGAGGGCATGATGATCGCCGGCATCGCCATCGGCGCTGCTGAGGGCTACATCTACGTCCGTGCGGAGTATCCGCTGGCGGTAGAGCGTCTGCGCATGGCGATCAAGCAGGCGGAGGACCTGGGCCTGCTGGGCGACCACATTCTGGGCACCAACGTCAGCTTCCGGATCCACATCAACCGCGGCGCCGGCGCCTTTGTCTGCGGCGAGGGTTCCGCTTTGACCCAGTCCATCGAGGGCAAGAGGGGCATGCCGCGGGTCAAGCCGCCGCGCACGGTGGAACACGGCCTGTTCGAGAAGCCGACCAACCTGAACAACGTCGAGACCTACGCCAACGTCCCGATGATCATCGAGAAGGGCGCCAAGTGGTACCGCACCCTCGGCGTGCCGTCGAGCCCGGGCACCAAGGCCTTCGCTCTGACCGGCACCATCCGCAACACCGGCCTCATCGAAGTCCCGATGGGAACGACCCTGCGGGAGGTCATCTTCGACATCGGCGGCGGCATGAGAGGCGACGCGAAGTTCAAGGCCGTCCAGATCGGCGGACCTTCCGGCGGCTGCCTGACCGAGAAGGATCTCGACATGCCGCTCGACTTCGACTCCCTGACCAAGGCCGGCGCCATGATCGGTTCCGGCGGCATGGTCGTCATGGACGACAAGACCTGCATGGTCGAGGTCGCCCGGTTCTTCATGAACTTCACACAGAACGAATCCTGCGGCAAGTGCGTCCCTTGCAGAGAGGGCACCTACCGCATGCTGGAGATCCTCGAGCGCATCGTCGCGGGCCAGGGCGAGGACGGGGACATCGAGCTTCTCGAGGAGCTCGCCGACACTGTCTCCCATACCGCTCTCTGCGGCCTGGGCAAGACCGCGCCGAACCCGGTCCTCAGCACCATCAAAAACTTCCGCAGCGAGTACGAAGCGCACATCTACGAGAAGCGCTGCCCGGCCGGCCAGTGCAGCAAGCTCCGCCGCTATGTGATCGATCCGGATCTCTGCCGCGGCTGCAGCAAGTGCGCGAGAAACTGTCCTGCCTCCGCGATCACCGGCGAGCTGAAGCATCCTTACGTGATCAACCAGGATCTGT
This sequence comes from uncultured Eubacteriales bacterium, assembly GCA_902803185.1. GTDB lineage: Bacteria > Bacillota > Clostridia > Peptostreptococcales > Anaerovoracaceae > Eubacterium_B. Next base: position 2,484 of record CADCOV010000022.1, on the reverse strand, counting down.
GCATCAAGTGCGGCGTCTGCCAGAGCAACTGTAACTTCGACGCTGTCAGAGAGGAGGCCTAGCATGCAGCTGAAGAATATGATGATCATCGACGGGACACCTGTCCAGATCGAGGGAGAACGCAACCTCGTAGAGCTTTGCCGCAAGGTCGGCATCGCGCTCCCGACCTTCTGCTACCATAAGGAACTCTCCGTGTACGGCGCCTGCCGTATGTGCATGGTGGAGGACGAGAGGGGCCGCCTGATGGCCGCCTGCTCCACCATCCCGAAGGAGGGCATGAACATCCGCACCAACACCCTGCGCCTGCGCCGCTACCGCTCCCTGATCCTGGAGCTGCTGCTGTCCAACCACTGCCGCGACTGCACCACCTGTGAGAAGAACGGCCAGTGCAAGCTGCAGGATCTGGCCCGCCGCTTCGATATGGAGGAAGTCCGCTTCCCGAACATCCGCGGTGAGAAGCGTGAGAGAGATACCTCTTCGCTCTCCATCGAGCGGGATCCAGCCAAGTGCATCCTCTGCGGCGACTGCGTCCGCCAGTGCAACGAGATCCAGGGCGTCGGCGCCATCGACTTCGCCTTCCGGGGCTCCGAGGCGGTCATCAGCACGGCCTTCGGGAAACCGCTGGCTGAGACCTCCTGCGTGGGCTGCGGCCAGTGCGCCGCGGTCTGCCCGACCGGTGCTTTGATCATCAACGACAGCACCACCCCGATCTGGGAGGAAGTGGACGATCCTGAGGTCTTCGTGACCTGCGAGATCGCGCCGGCGGTCCGTTCCGCCATCGGCAGCGAGTTCGGTATGTCGGACACCGTGAACGCCATGGGCCGCATCGTCACCACCCTGCACAGAATGGGCTTCGACCAGGTCTTCGACACCTCCACGGGCGCGGACCTCACGGTCATGGAGGAAGCCAACGAGTTCGCGGAGCGTCTCGAGAAGAACGAGAAGCTGCCGCTGTTCACCTCCTGCTGCCCGGCCTGGATCCAGCTGGCGGAGAAGCGCTATCCGGAGCTCCTTCCAAACATCTCCACCTGCCGTTCGCCGATGAGCATGTTCGGTGCGGTGATCAAAGAGTACTACAAGAACAACCTGCCGGAGGGCAAGAAGCGCCACTACCACGTGGCCATCATGCCGTGCACGGCGAAGAAGTTCGAGGCCCAGCGTCCGGAGTTCAAGACCGAGGACGGACAGGCCACCGACGGCGTCCTCACCACCCAGGAGCTGATCCGTATGATCCGCGAGTCCGGCCTGGTCTTCAACGAGCTGGAACCGGAATCCGTGGATATGCCGTTCGGCACCATGTCCGGCGCCGGCGTCATCTTCGGCGTGACCGGCGGCGTCACGGAGGCGGTGCTGAGAAAGATCGCCGACGACAGCTCCCGCACCACGCTGGCGGCCCTGTCCTACACGGGCGTCCGCGGCCTGGAGGGCGTGAAGGAAGCCTGGCTCCGCCACGGTGACCGGGACGTCCACATCGCCGTGGTCAGCGGTCTCGCCAACGCCTCCCGCCTGATCGCCGAGATCAAGGCCGGCAAGAAGAGCTTCGACCTGGTCGAGGTCATGGCCTGCCCGGGCGGCTGCATCAGCGGCGCCGGCCAGCCGTACATGCCGGAGAAGCGCGTCGCGAGAAGCCAGACCCTCTATCGGGCGGACAGCCTCTCTGTGGTCAAGCGCTCCCAGGACAACCCGCTCATGAAGGAGCTCTATGAAGGCCTCCTGAAGGGCAGGGAGCACGAGCTGCTCCACGTGGACTACGTGAAGAAACAGGCCGAGTAGTTCGGCGCGCCTCAGGACGAACACCAAAGACATATGGGAGATGCCTCTCCGGCGGCCACGCGCCGCCGGGGGCATCTCCTTTTGCATTCCGATGGATTTCACCGCGGGGTTGTGTTATTCTGAGGGTAGCTTATGGGAACAAAGGATGTGGTAAGGATGAAAGAAAGATTGGACGCGATCCGGAAGCCTGAGAAGGTGCAGGGGAAGAAGGCGGCTGCAGCCACGGCCGGCATCCTCGCCTTTGGCGTCGCGCTGGGCATATTCTCAAAGTGGCTCGATAATATCGCCTTTGACAGCGCCATCTGGTGGCACAGGCCGATCGAAGCGCTGCGGCTGAACGCGTTTTTTTCCGACATGGCCATATGGCTCTTGGCAGCGCTCGTGATCGCCGTTTTCAGCAGGTCGGCGCTGAGAGCTGCGGTCAACGTGTTCGCCTTCTTCGTCGGGATGTGCGCCGCTTACCACCTGCATTCGATCCTCTTCAGCGGGTTCGATCCCTCTTCCTATATGATGATCTGGTACGGGATCACGGTGCTCTCTCCGTTCCTGGCGGTGCTTTGCTGGTATGCGAAGGGGAAGGGAGTCGTGGCGGTCCTGCTCGACATCGGGATCATGGCGGTCTTCACCCTGGCCTGCTTCGCCATCGGCTTTTTCTATGTGGATCTGAGGGGGATCCTTTATCTTCTGGTCTATATCGGCGCAGCAGCGGCG
>CADCOV010000021.1 GCA_902803185.1 uncultured Eubacteriales bacterium | reverse complement strand
TCTAAAATGTTCATTGTTCTGGGTTCCTCCTTCCCTCCAAGGTGTTCGTGCAGCCGATTACTACAGAGGACCACCCGTAATTAACTTCAACAGTTTATCACGGGTGGAGATGGTTTGCAAGTATATTTTTGTACTGTGAAAAAAGTTTTTTGTCTACCCTCCATCGGTCCCTAGGCCCGCGGATGGGTCTTGTCGTAGACGTCCTTGATCCGGCTCTTGGAGACCTGCAGATAGACCTGCATGGCCTGCATATCGTCGTAGCCCATGAGCTCCTGCAGGGTCTTGAGGTCCGCGCCGTTCTGGATCATGTGGACCGCGAAGGAAGTCCTGAGGATGTGCGGCGTCAGGCGGCCCTCCAGGCCCGCCGCCTCCGCATAGCGGGTCAGCACCTTCCACAGTCCCTGCCTGGTGAAGCGCTCGCCGGTGTAGTTCACGAACAGCGGGGATCCCGCGGCTTCCCGGTTGCCGTTCCTGTGCATCAGCGCCGGCCGGCTCTCCTGCACGTAGCGGGCCAGCGCCTGCTTGGCGTAGCTGCCGATCGGCACGATCCGCGGCTTGCCGTGGGCGCCAGAACAGGTGATGAATCCCATCCTGAGATTGAGATCGGAATAGTTCAGCTCGATCAGCTCCATGACCATGATGCCGGTGCCGTAGAGGATCTCGAGGATCGCCCGGTCGCGGATGCCCTTGATGCTGTCGTCAGGCAGGTCGAGGAGCCCCTCCACCTCCGCCAGGGACAGGAACTCCAGCTCTCTGCGGTCCGCGCGGGAGGTGCGGATGTCCGTGGTCGGGTCCTCCTTGCAGACGCCGCCCCGGATCAAAAAGCCGTAGTAGGCGCGCAGGGAGGCCAGCTTGCGGTTGGAGGTCGCCTTGGAGCGGCCGGCCTTGTTGATCTCCATGATGTAGGAGACCACGTCGGTCTTGTTGGCCTTCTCGATGCTGCTGCCCTTGTCCGACATGTAGCGGTCAAAGGCGCGGATATCCCGGCCGTATGCGGTCAAAGTATTCTCGGACGCGTTCTTGTCCTTCTTCAGATAGTCCATAAATGCGTCAAACTGCAGCATTCTCGTTCCCCCCTGTCTGTCTTTCCCTGACATATCTATCCGCCATGAGGATCGCGACCATGGTCTTGGCGTCGTCGATCTCGCCCTTCATGACCATCCCCACCATCTCCTCCAAAGGATAGGTCAGGATATCGATCGCCTCATTATCGTCAAACTCTGTTTCGCCGGCGGTGAGCCCCTCCGCCAGGAAGATCGATAGTTTCTCCTCGGAATATCCCGGGGTCGGGAACATGTCCGTGAGATGGATGAGCCGCTCCGCGGTGAAGCCGGTCTCCTCCCTGAGCTCCCTGCGGGCCACTTCTTCGCCGCTCTCCGCGCCGTCCCGCTTGCCCGCCGGGACCTCCAGCATGACCTTCTTCGCAGCTTTTCTGTACTGCTTTACCATAATAATTCTATTGTCGTCAGTAAGAGCCGCTATGGCGGCTCCTCCGTTGTGTTCGATGATCTCCCGATAGGATCTTCCGGTGCGGACCGTGACCTCGTCCTTGCGCAGGTTCAGGATCGCGCCCTCGTAGATCAGTGTGGATGACAACGTCTTTTCTTCAAATGTCATTTGACTTCCTCCGACTTATTGTAAATCAAATTATAACACACAGTTTCGCAAATATTAATAGCGATTTCTTTTCTGCTTGCACTTTTTTTGGTTTGCAAGTATAATTGACTCGAGGTTATCCCCCTGATAACCTTATCAATCTCTAATCCCAATACCCCTTTTAACAAAATAGACCTTTCCCGGGTCTATTTTGTTTTATATCCGCCATTTCGTGATACAATACCGATATGAAAGAGATCAGAGAGACCATACCGCGGATCCACCGCGCACTTAAGAAATTCGACCTGTATTTCGACGGGCTGTCCTACGCCGTGCTGGACATCGAGACGACGGGGCTCTCCCCTGCCTACAGCCGCTGCATCCTGAGCGGCCTGGTGACCGTCTCCCCCGCCGGAGAGACCGCGGAGCTCTTCCAGTTCTTCGCCGAATCACCGGAGGAGGAACCGGACGTGCTGCGCCGCACCCTCGAGGTCCTGGAGGGCGTCGATTTCCTCATCACCTACAACGGTCGCTTCTTCGACATCCCGTTCCTGAAGAAACGGGCGGAGCGCCACGGCCTCGCGATGCCGGCCCGCTTCGACCTGGACCTGTTCACTTTGATGAAATACCACTCGGATCTGCCGAACGTGCTGCCGAGCATGAGCCAGAAGTCTCTGGAGGTCTTTGCCGGCCTCTCGGATGCGCGGACGGACGAGATCTCCGGCGGCGACAGCGTCGCCCTCTACGAGCGGTACCACCAGCGCCGGGACCCGGAGGATCTGCGCCGCATCCTGCTCCACAACCGGGACGACATCCGCCAGCTCTAC
>CADCOV010000020.1 GCA_902803185.1 uncultured Eubacteriales bacterium | reverse complement strand
TCGATCTCCATCTTGTCGTAGTCGGACACGGTGTTGCCGTCCTCGACCCTGCCCTGCTTCTTGGTGACGCCGGTCTGGAACAGCGCCGCCTCCAGGAAGGTGGTCTTGCCGCAGCCGCCGTGGCCGAGCAAAGCAATGTTTCTGATATTTTCGCTTGTGTAGCCCTTCATAGGTAAACCTCCTGTTTGACTCAATACAGATTGATTATATCAAAAAAGGAACCCGCATACAATGCCGTTTTCGAATAGTCAGCCGATTGTATCCACCCTTTTTCTGTGATAAGATATCTATAGCTATGAAAGAGGGACATCATATGAGCGAAAACACCTACGAAAAAGAGAATAACAGGACGGTGGAGGAGCGGATCGAGGCCCTGGCCGAACTGATCCTCTCCGATTACGATAAGGGCCGGGAGATCGACCGCATGGACTTCTTCGGCCAGCCGGACCAGGATGCGGTGAACGAGATCATCCGCAAGCTGCTGATGATCCTGTACCCGGGCTACTACCGGGACGTCTTCTACCGGGAGCGCACCGCCCGCAACAGGATGGCGGTTTTGATCGAGGAGGTCATGTACAGCCTCCGCAAGCAGTTCGAGATCGTCCTGACCAACGACCCGGCCTACCGGGAGGCGGACAAGGACGCCCGCAAGGCGGCAGCCCAGGAGAAGGCGCTGGAGTTCTTCTCCCGCATCCCGAAGATCCGCGAATATCTGGACACCGACATCGACGCCACCTTTGACGGCGACCCGGCGGCCTGCGACAAGATCGAGATCGTCCTCGCCTACCCGGGGCTCTACGCCACCACCATCCACCGGATGGCCCACGAGCTCTACCTGATGGGGATCCCGTACATCCCGCGGATGATGAGCGAGCATGCCCACAGCGTCACCGGCGTGGACATCCACCCGGGCGCCACCATCGGCAAATACTTCTTCATCGACCACGCCACCGGCATCGTCATCGGCGAGACCAGCGAGATCGGCGAGCACGTCAAGGTCTACCAGGGCGTCACCGTGGGCGCGCTGTCCACGAAGGACGGCCAGGCCCTCCACGGGGTCAAGCGCCACCCGACCATCGAGGACAACGTCACCCTGTACTCCGGCGCCTCCGTGCTGGGCGGCAGGACCGTCATCGGCCACGACAGCGTCATCGGCGGCAGCGCCTTCGTCACCGAGTCCATCGCGCCGTACACCCACGTGCTGGTCAAGACCGAGTCCACCGTGGTCACCGGCGGCCCGAAATAGAAACACGCTTCGACCTGACCCAAAGCCCGCGTCCCAGACTGTGGGCTTTGCTCACAATTACCCAAAAGGAGGAAGCCATGAGAACCATCCGCAACGTCGGCCCGGAGTCGATCGACCAGTACATGGAGGTCTACCTGAACTCCTACCCTGCCTTCAAGTCCCTGGATGACGACTGCTACGCCCACTACGAGGAGAAGACGCTCCTGGACATGACCACGGACCCGGACGTGGACTTCGTGGGGATGTTCGAGGACGAGAAGATGATCGCCATCATGAAGGTGGTCCACTTCCGGATCAACCTCTTCGGCCGGATGCAGAGCGCCTATGGCCTGATGTCCCTGGGCGTCCACCCGCTGTACAAGAAACAGCACGCCGCCCTGGAGATGGTGCGGGAGTTCGAGCGCAGGGCCGCTGCGGAAGGCACCCTGCTGACCCTCCTCCTGCCGTTCCGCATGGACTTCTACCGGGGCATGGGCTACGGCTACGGCACCCGCATGGACGAATACCGGATCCCGGTCGCAAGCCTGCCGAAGGCCGTGAAGGACACCGGCCGCCGGTTCGAGCTGGAGCTGGCGGGCAAGGACGCGGTCCCGGAGATGGTGGACTGCTACAACGCCGTCTGCGCCGACAACCACGGCGCCCTGCAGAAGTTCTCCGAGGAGGCCCGCCTGATGGGGCTCTCCGCCTCCCCGCGGCGGCTCGTCTGCCGGGAGAACGGCGAGATGGTGGGCTACCTGGTCTGGCACTACGACCAGCAAAACGACACGAACTACACCCTGAACACCCTGGTGGTGGAGGAGATGGTCTATGCGGACGGCGACGTCCTGCAGCAGCTCCTCTCCTTCCTCCGCAAGCAGGCGGACCTGGCCCAATCGCTGGTCCTCCGCACCGGTGAGGAGGACTTCTACCACCTGCTGGAGGATGCGGCGGACACCTCCGGCAACTATATCGACTTCGGCTACCTGCAGACGAACGTCTCGGCCATGGGCTCCATGTACAAGATCTTCGATCCGGAGCGGTTCATCAAAGGCACCGCCTACCGGGTCACCGCCGAGGGCGACCTGACCGCCCGCTTCCTGTGGAACGAGCCGTTCGGCGGGGAGAGCAGGTCCATCACCGTCCGGTTCCGCGACCGGCGCTGGAGGGTGGTCCAAAGCTTTGAATACGCTGCGGAGCCGGACGTCACCGCCGAGCTCAGCCTGGCGAACCTCTCCTCGGTGCTGATGGGAAGCTGCAGCCTCTCCTCCCTGGTGCGGCTCGGCGCCTGCACCGTCAGCGACCCGGCGGAAGCTGACCGCCTCTCCGCCTTCCTGCGCACGGAGCAAAAGCCGTGGAGCAATAACGACTATTGATACAATAAAGGTCTAAATAGAGCTTGATCAACAACAGGGACAGCAAACCAAAAGATGCTGCCCCTGTTTCTTATGTGTCACTTTCTATCTCGTTGACCGCTTTGATGCCGTTGCCGATCCTGCCGGCTTCGGTCAATACACCCATCTGATACTCCGCGATCTCTTTCAGGGCAGCAAAGCGTTCCTGTTTGCTCCGTCCCTCACGGATCATCTGTGCATTATGTGTTTCCAAATTCGATAAAACGGTCAACTCGTTGATATTGGCGTAATCCCTCATATTACTGGTCTTTGCGAGCTCTGGGTTGGATTCTCTCCACGCCCTTGCCGTGAATCCAAACAAAGCCACGTTCAGGAGGTCTGCCTCTTCAGCGTACGGAAGCCAATGAAGGTCCTCTCTGTAATCATGAGCAGGAATCAAATAGTTCTTTACCGCATCGGTC
>CADCOV010000019.1 GCA_902803185.1 uncultured Eubacteriales bacterium | reverse complement strand
TTGACAGCGGCGGCGCCCCGGCATCCATCAGCTTCTCCGCGCTGGAGCAGCGGATCGCCGAGCGGGCGGCGGAACTGGCCGCCGGCGGGCATCGCTGCCTGGGGCTCCTGGCGGACGGCACGGCAGAGTGCGTCATCGAGTGCTTCGCCGCGGTCCGGGCAGGCCTGCAGGTGGTCCTGCTGGACGGCAGCGCCTGGGAGGAGCTCCTGGCGGAGCAGATCCGGATGGCGGACGTGGATCTCCTCTTCGGGGATCCGGATCTCAAGGAGGAACTGGCGCCGGCCCTGCACGCCGGGGCGGCCGCCGAGGAGGTCCGTCCGAAGCAGATCCTCTTCTTCACCTCCGGTACCACCGCAAGCTCCAAGGCCGTGGTGCTGACGGAGGAGAGCCTGTGCGCCAGCGCCTACAACGGAGGCGCCCTGCTGCCCCTCTCCCCGGAGGACCGGCTTCTCTGCGTCCTGCCGCTGAACCACGTGTTCGGCTTCGTCTGCGGGCTGCTCTGGGGGCTGTCCTGCGGCGCTGCCATCGCTTTGGGACGGGGGCCGCGCCACTACGCGGACGACTGCGCCTTCTACCGGCCGACCGCCATATCGGTGGTCCCGCTGCTGCTGGGCTTCTTCCTGCAGCACGACCTCCTGAACCCGGAGCTTGCGCTGGTTTTGATCGGCGCCGGGGAATGCCCGCCGGCCCTCATCGACCTGGCCAGGTCCAGGGGCGCCAGGATCAGCTTCGGCTACGGCCTCACGGAGACCAGCTCCGGCGTCGCCCTCTCCCTGGGAGAGGACCCGTACGGGATGACCGTCTGCCCGGACGACACCATCACCCTGGCGGAGGACGGAGAGGTCCTGATCGAGGCGCCGACCTGCATGATGCAGGGCTACTATAAGGACCCGGAGGGCACCCGGGCCGCCCTGCCGGACGGGAAGGTGCTCCGCACCGGCGACCTGGGGGAATGGACCGAAGAGGGACTCCTCCGGATCAAGGGCCGCAAGAAGGAGATCCTGGTCTTCCCGGACGGCACCAAGATCTTCCTGCCGGAATACGAGGCCGGCCTCGCCCCGCTCCTGCCGGGGAAGGATTTTGCCGTCATCGAAGCGGGCGGCGCCCCGGTCCTCGCCGTGAAGGGCGCGCCGGAGGAAGAGGCCGCCATCGCCGCCGCGATCCGGCCGCGGATGGAAGCGCTGCCGCGGGGGCAGCAGATCCAAAGGATCGTCATGATCCCGACGCCTCTCCCGAGGACGGCGACGGGTAAAATAAAACGCTGGGAACTCCGGCAGAAAGTGAGAGGGTAAACCATGACCAGAGATGAGATCAGACAGAGGACGATCGACGTGATCTACGAGTGCGTGCCGGATATGGAGGGCACGGCATTGGCGGACGACACCGTCATCAACACCGACACCGCCATCGATTCCATGGGCTTCGTCATGATCATGTGCCGGCTGGAGGCCCAGTTCGGCGTCAAGATCCCGGACCGCCAGTGGAAGAAGCTCTACACCCTGGGCGACGTGGTCACCGCCATCGAAAAGCGCCTGCCGAAGGCCTGAGCCGGAGGCACGCCATGACCGCCACCAAGAGCGAACTGCTCTACACCAAAGAATACAAGCTGCTGAGCTCCGACGTGGACATGTTCCGCCGCCTGAGGCTCAGCCGGCTCTTCACCATGCTCCAGGAGGCCGCCATCGCCCATACGGAGGCGCTCGGCGCCGGACGGGAGAAGACCCTGGACCGGGGGCTCCTGTGGGTCGTGGGCCTGCAGCGCATCGAGATCCGCGCCCTGCCGGGCTATGACGATCCGGTGGTCCTGACCTCCTGGCCGGGAGAGACCCGCTTCACCATGTTCCCCCGGTATTGCCGCCTCACTGCGCCGGACGGGACGGAGTACCTGAGGACCTCCGCCTTCTGGACCCTGATGGATGCGGAAAGCCGCAAAATGATCGACCCGAAGAAGGCAGAGATCTCGATCCCGGGCCTCGTCACCGGCGAGGAAGCCGGGTTCCCGCTGCCGCCAAAGAACGCGCCGGCCGCCTTCACCAGGGCGTTCACGGTCCCCTACAGCTGGGTGGACCTGAACGGCCACATGAACAACAGCCGGTATCCGGACCTGGCGGAGGACCTGATGCCTGAGGCGCTCCGGGGCCGGGTGCCTCAGGAGATCCGGATGGAATACCTGGCGGAGGCCCGCTGCGGCGAGACCATCACCGTAGAGGGGAGCTTCGCCGAAGACCTCCTGACCCTCACCGGCAGCACGGACAAAAAAGTCTTCCGGCTGTCCTTCCGCTATCCCAACGACGAAGGAGAACTTTCCCGATGAATTTCGAAGTATTTGAGACCAAGGAACGGGTCCTGGCGGACAACGACCGGGCCGCCGCGGAGACGCGGGCCGCGATGGCCGCCCAGGGCACCTATCTGATCAACCTGATGGGCTCCCCGGGCGCCGGCAAGACCTCGGTCCTGCTCCGCCTGATCGACGCCCTGAAGGACCGCTACCGCATCGGCGTCATGGAGGCGGACGCGGACTCCGACGTGGACGCCCGGACCGTCTCGGAGACCGGCGTCAAAGTCATCCAGCTCCACACCGGCGGCCTCTGCCACATGGATGCGGACATGACCGCCCGGGGCCTCGCGCGCCTCGGCACCGAGGGCCTGGACCTCATCATCCTGGAGAACGTGGGCAACCTGGTCTGCCCGGCGGAATTCGACGTGGGGGCGGACCTCCGCCTCACCATCCTCTCCGTGCCGGAGGGGGACGACAAGCCGCTGAAGTATCCTTTGATGTTCACCGTCGCCGACGTGCTGGTGGTGAACAAGATCGACACCGCGCCGATCTTCGACTTCGACCTCGCCGCCGCCAGAGAGCGGGCCGCCGCGCTGCATCCGGGACAGGAGTGCTACCCTGTCAGCGCCCTGCAGAACGAGGGATTCGGGCCGCTCATCGACGCGCTGGTCCGCAGGATCGACGCCAGAGTCAAGGCCGGGAAGGAGGATGCTGAATGAAAGTCATCGAACTCAATGCTTCCGTCACCGCCTCCAACGACCTGGACGCGGAAGCCCTCCGCAAGGAGACCCGGGAAGCCGGCGTGCTCCTGATCAACCTGATGAGCTCCGCCGGTGCGGGCAAGACCACCCTGCTCTCCCGGCTGATCAAAGATATGCCTGATACCCGCATCGCCGTCATGGAGGCGGACATCGAATCCGCCGTGGACGCGGAGCGGATCGAGGCCCTGGGCGCCAAAGCCATCCAGGTCCACACCAGCGGCATGTGCCACATGGACGCCGGGATGACCACCGCCGCCTTCCGGGAGCTGGGCGGTGAGGACGTGGACATCGCCTTCCTGGAGAACGTGGGGAACCTCATCTGCCCGGCGGAATACGACACCGGCGCAGGGCTCAAGCTCATGATCCTCTCCGTGCCGGAGGGGGACGACAAGCCGCTGAAGTACCCTTTGATGTTCAGCGAGAGCGACGCCCTGGTGATCTCCAAGATCGACGCCCTGCCGTACTTCAACTTCGACCTCGCGAAATGTGAGGAGCGGGTCCGGAAGCTGAACCCTGCCATCCGCATCTTCCCGCTCTCCGCCAAGACCGGCGAGGGCTGCGAAGCGCTGGAGGGCTGGCTCCGGGAGCGGCTCGCCGCCTGGCGCCGCTGAGAAAGGAGACACGCCTTGCACGAAATGGGGATCGTCCTGCATCTGGCCAAGACCCTTGACCAGACCGCGGAAGAAAACAAACTCACGAAGATCTGGCGGGTGACCCTGCAGGTCGGCGAGGTCTCCGGCATCATGACCGACCTCTTCGAGGACGCCTGGAACTACTTCCGGGTCCGCCACCCGTACCTGACGGAGGCGAAGCTGGAGATCGAGACCCTGCCCGCCGTCACCTGGTGCGACAGCTGCAAGCGGGAATACGAGACCGTGAAATACGGCCGCACCTGCCCGTACTGCGGCTCCGGCGAGACCTGGCTCCTCCGGGGCAACGAATGCATCATCAAGGAGATCGAGGCGGAGTGAACCGCCGGAAAAAGACAGCACAAAAGCCCTGCGCATGCGCGCGGGGCTTTCTGATATCCTGAAGGCTCTCTTCTCGAGCCTCCCGTTCTCACCGCTTATGCCGGATCCTGGTCCATGCGAAAGTCGCTGCCGCGACGACGGCCAGTACCAGCATATACAGTCCGATCTGCATGATCCAGTAACGATAGTCCTTTGCCCACTCTTTGTCTATGACCATAAAGAGCAAAAGGACGGCGGATACGCCCGCGAACTGGATCACATAGCAGGAGAGCACCCTCTTCAGCCAGTTGGCTGCTCCCGCCCTCACGAGGTTCCAAAGCAAAAGGATGTCCCCAATCAGGCCGACGTCCACGCATATCACGAGGATCTTCTCGGCGGCACCTCGCAGCGCAAGCCTGCTGTCCACCAGTGCGGGATCCCCGTAGACCTGGTCCCGGGGAAGCGTACGGTTGACGTAGAAGAAAAGCAACGCATAGCAGATCACGCCGGCGACGAGGATCGCGCCGGATACCCTCGCCAGAAGCATCCATCTTCTTTCGCGGGACGGGTCCCTCTGACTTCTTTCCATCATGAGCATCTGCACCTCCCTTCTCATACAGGAAATAAAAAGGCCGCAGCTTTCACTGCGGCCTCTCGTTGTTATAGTCTTACTTGTTCTGCTCGGCCTGATAGTTGGCGATGACCTTGTCGGCCAGGATCTTCGGCAGCTCGTCATATCTCTCGAAGCTCATCTCGAAGTGTCCGCGGCCCTGGGTCATGGAACGGAGCGCCAGCGCGTAGTCGAAGAGTTCGGCCTGCGGCGCGGTGGCGACCAGCTTCTGTCCGCCGCCTTCGATCGGCTCCATGCCGAGGATCTTGCCTCTGCGCTTGTTCATGTCGCCCATGACGTCGCCCATGTACTCATCCGGCACGGTGATCTCCACGTGCATGATCGGCTCGAGGAGGCACGGCTTCGCCTCGACGATGCCCTTCTTGAAGGCCAGGGAAGCGGCGATCTTGAAGGAGACTTCGTTGGAGTCGACTTCGTGATAGGAACCATCGTAGAGGACGGCCTTGACGTTCACGACCTTGCAGCCGGCCAGAGGGCCCTTGGCCATGCACTCGAGCAGGCCCTTCTCGACCGCCGGTACATAGTTCTTCGGAACGGAACCGCCGAACAGTTCCTCGGCGAATTCGAACTCCTGATCGGATGGGGAGAAGCGGATGTGGACGTCGCCGTACTGGCCGGCGCCGCCGGACTGCTTCTTGTGCTTGCCCTGGACGTCAGAGGTGCCCTTGATGGTCTCTCTGTAAGCGATCTTCTGCGGGACCGTCTTGACGGAGACGCCGAATCTGTCCTTCAGCTTGGCGAGGATGATGCCCAGCTGGATATCGCCCTGGCCGCCCAGCAGGGTCTGCTGGGTCTCAGCGTTTCTCTCGATGACGATGGACGGATCCTCTTCCTTCAGTCTGGTGAGGCCGGTGCCCATCTTCTCTTCGTCGTTCTTATCGGTCGCTTCGATGGCGATGTAGTAGGTCGGGGACGGGACGTCGACGCCCTGGTATCTGACCACCTGGGCCTTGTCGCAGAGGGTGTCTCCGGACATGGTGTACTGCAGCTTCGCGACCGCTACGATGTCGCCCGCCTCAGCGGAACCGACCTCGATCTGCTCCTTGCCTCTCAGGGCGAACAGCTTGCCGAGACGCTCCGGCTTGCCCGCTCTGTCGTTGTAGACGTCGGCGCCGGACACGATCTTGCCGCTGACGACCTTCATGATGGAGATCTTGCCGACGAACGGGTCGACGATGGTCTTGAAGACGAAGGCAGACATCGGGCCTTCCTTGGTCGGCTTGACTTCGATCTCTTCGCCCTTGTCGTTCACGGCCTTGTACGGTGCGTGCTCCAGCGGCGCCGGGGTGCAGCCGACCAGCATATCCAGGATGCCGTCGACCTTCTGGCCCGCCTGGAACAGGGTGGTGCAGACCGGAACGAGGCTGCCGGAGGCGATACCGGTGGCGAGGCCCTTCTTGATCTCCTCGTCGGTGAACTCCTCACCCTCGAAATATTTCTCCATGAGTTCGTCGTCGGTCTCGGCGATGGCTTCCATCAGATCATCGTCGATGTCGCCGGTCAGCGGCCAAGGCAGCGCGACGACCTTGGTGCCGAACTTGTCGCGGAGCGCCTCGACGGTGGCGTCGAAATCGAACTCATCCTTATCTCTCTTGTCGATGACGAAGACTCTCGGCGTGCTGTAACGCTCGCAGGCCTTCCAGGCCTGCTCGGTGCCGACCTGGATGCCGGAGCCGGCGTCCATCATGATCACCGCGGCGCCCGCCGCACGAAGGGCTGCGTTCACTTCACCGACAAAGTCGAAGAATCCCGGCGTGTCGATGAAATTGATCTTGGTGCCCTTCCACTCGATCGGAACGATCGTCGTGTTGATCGAATATCCTTTTTCGATCTCCATCTTGTCGTAGTCGGACACGGTGTTGCCGTCCTCGACCCTGCCCTGCTTCTTGGTGACGCCGGTCTGGAACAGCGCC
>CADCOV010000018.1 GCA_902803185.1 uncultured Eubacteriales bacterium | reverse complement strand
GCGTTCAGGTCGTCCGCGTTCAGGAGGAGCTTGGACTCCTTCGGGATGAACTGGGAGACGATGTCCCGGACGAACTGCGGGTGCCCGGTCCGCATGATGGAGTCTCTGGACAGGTTGCTGACGATGAAGTAGTCCGGCTTGACGTACGGGCAGATCAGCCTGGTGGACCGCTCGTCGATCTCCAGGACCGCTTCCTTGTGCCGCTGTTTGCCGAAGAAGTTGGTGCCCTTGATCAGGCAGGTGGTCACGCCGTCGATGGCGTTGGAGCCGGCGCCGTTGTTCAGCACCGGCCGGCCCAGGGCCGCCAGGCTGTCCGTCAGCAGGTTGGAGATGGTCGTCTTCCCGTTGGTACCGGTGATGCCGATGATGAACTTCGGCTTATCGATGTACCGCAGGAAATCCGGGCAGATCTTGTTCGCCACCGTCCCCGGAAAATCCGTGCCCTTGTGGCCGGTGAGCTTCAGCGCCGGTATGGCGGCCTTGGCCATCAGAAAGGCAAATCTGTATCTGAGTTTCCCCATGGGTTCCTCCTGTGATCTTCTCAGTGATGCCGCGGCGCATGCCGCAGCCCATAGTTGGTTTTATTGTACCCTTGGCCCCTTCCCTTGTCAAGACGGGCGGCCGGGCCGGAAATCAAAGAACCGTTGAAATTTCAACGGTTCTTGTCGTCATGTATACTATTTGCCCGCCGCCGGGGTCACAGCCATTTCTTCTTCCGGAAGAACAGCAGGCATCCCGTCGCCACGCAGAGGCTGGTCACCGCCACCATCAGGTAGCCGAACCGCCACTTGAGCTCCGGCATGTAGACGAAGTTCATGCCGTACCAGCCGGTGATGAGGGTCAGCGGCATGAAGATGCTGGTCACCACCGTCAGGATGGTCATGATCCGGTTCTGCCTGAGGTCCAGCTGGGAGCCGTAGAGCTCCCGCACCTGCACGGTGTATTCCGCCAGGTTCGCGGCCATGTCCAGCAGGGTCTGCAGCCGCTGCCGGAACAGGCGGAAATAGCGGATGTTCTCCTCGCGGAAGAAGCCGTTCTCGTTCTCCTCCAGCTCCTGGATCAGGTCCAGCAGCTGGCTGTAGTGGATCCTCAGGTCTCTGAGGTCGCTGCGGATCTCGCTGATCCTCTGCAGGAAGTTCTCCTCCGAGCCCTCCAGGATCGCGGACTCGATGCTGTCCAGCTCCTCGTCGTAGCGGGCGGCGACCTCCTGGTCGTCGTGGATGATCCTCTCCAGGAACTCGTACAGGAACCGCTCCAGGCCCGGGTTCTTCAGCCGTTTGCTCCGGCGGATCGACTCCACGATCCGCTCCGCCGCGTCGCTCTCATCGATGAAGACGATCCCCTTCTCGTCCAGGACGAAGGCGAACCGGCTCTTCTCGCCGGAGAGGTCCTCCCGATCCGGGATCAGAAAGGTGCCGGTCAGGGAGTCGTAGTTCACCTCCACCTTCGTGCTGCGGATGTGCTCGGTGCTGATCTCCAGCTCGATCCCCATGTCGAAGGATTCCATCTGCTCCGCCCACTCCGCCGGCGTCAGGACCGCGACGAACGGGACCCCCGCCTCGCCGAGCGCCTCTCTGCCGCAGCTCTCCATCTTCTCTTCGATCTTGTAATACATGTCACTTCTCCGTTGTCAGATCCTCTTCAGGATGTTCGGCAGCATCAAAGACGCGTCCAACCCGTCGATGTTCGACAGGAAGATGGCCCGGATCCCAAGGTCCGGCACGACCGCCAGGAAGTTGTGGGTGCCGGTGGTGCCGCCGGAATGGCAGTAGACCCGGTGCCCGTTCCTCTCCGCGATGCGGATGCCTTTGCTGTACCAGTAGTTCTCCTCGATCGGGGTCATCGGCGTGTAGATCGCCGCGAGATCCTGCTGCTCGATGCGGTCGAGGTAATGGTTCAGGTCGTTCACGTTGGCGTAGAGGCCGCCGTCCCCGATGGTGGCGGTGGTCTTGCTCTGGTCCTTCTGGAAGAGGTGTCCGTCCTCGCCGACGGCGGTGCCGTAGACCCGGTGCGGGATCTCGGTGACGCCCTCCCGGTTGATCATGGAATGCTCCATCCCGAGCGGCGTGAGTACCCGCTCCTTCATGAAGTCCTCGATCTTCTGCCCGCTCAGCTTCTCGATGACGAGGCCCAGCACCACGTAGCCGCTGTTGCTGTAGCGGTAGCTTCCCGCCGGCT
>CADCOV010000017.1 GCA_902803185.1 uncultured Eubacteriales bacterium | reverse complement strand
GGTCAGCCGGATCCGGAAGATCCTGCCGGGGAAGCTGCTGGATAAGATCGACGCCTACACCTCCTCCGACAGCGGCGCGGAGGAACAAAACAGCGAATGGGCGGGCCTGATCCGCAGGACCTTCTCCCGCACGCTGATCTACGGCGTCATCATGTTCATCGCCGCCTTCGCGGGCGTCAGGGGCGTGGCCCCGGCCCTGAGCCGGGTGCTGCCGGACACGGCCGCGAAGATCATCAGCATGGTGCTGATCTACGCCGTCATCGCCTTCTTCCTCAGGCCGATGCTGGATATGCACAACCTGACCTTCACCCACCTCTGGATGGAGCGGCGGGCGAACCGGCCGCCGCTGGCGGTTTTGGTCGCCCTCAAGGTGGCGGTCGCGGTTTTGATCGGCTACTATCCGGTGGCCCGGTTCTTCCGGGTCAGCGGGCTCCTGCTGTTCGCGGTGCTGGTGATCCTGGTCGTCCTGATCGGCCGGACGGACTTCGTCTCCACCTTCTATCTGCGGCTGGAGACCCGGTTCCTCCGGAACCTGAACGAGCGGCTCCTGGAGGAGGAGGGCGGCGGCGCCGAGAAGTGGCTGGACGAGGACTACAGCATCGAGTCCTTCCTCGTGCCGGCCGGCGCGGGATACGCCGGGCAGACCTTGAGGGATCTGGCCTGGGGCCGGCACTACGGCCTGTACGTGGTGAAGGTCGAGCGGGGCGAGCGGACGGTGCTGCTGCCGAAGGCGGACCAGCGCCTCCAGGAGGGGGACAAGGTCTTCGTCCTGGGCGAGGGGGACCAGCTGGTGACCTTCTTCCGCACCCTCGGGGTGGAAAAGGGCCGCTACCGGACGCTGAAGGAGTTCATGGCCTCCGATTATCCGTACGAGGACCGGGCCCTGGCCTGCGTCGCGATCAAAGTCAGAGGCACCGAAGCCTTCTGCGGAAAACCGCTCCGGCAGAGCGGCATCCCGGACCGGGGCCGCTGCCTGATCCTGGGCATGCGTAAGAACGGCCTGACGATCCGCATGCCGGACGCCAATCTGGTGATCGAGAAGGGGGACATCCTCTGGATCATCGGCTCCAACCAGAACGTGGGCCGGCTGGCGGCGGGAAGCACGCCGTTATAAAGGGAAACAAAGAGGGGGCTGCCCGGGCGGGCGGCCCCCATTTTCATCATTCAGTTTTTCCCTTGCAGAGTTCCTCCATGAACCTGCGGAACATCAGGATGTCCGGGCGCATGGCGTTCTTCCCCAGGCAGATGAACTCCAGGTAGACGTCCTCCGGCGGGTCCAGAGGCACCGCTGCCACGTTGTAGTAGTCGGCGAAGGAGCGGGGCCCCAGGATGACGCCCTTGCCGCTCCTGACCAGCTTGATGACGGTGTCGATGCCGTCGGACCGGTAGAGGCGGCTCAGGGTGATGCCGTGGGCCCGGCAGGTCTCCCGCAGGCTCTTGTCCTCGATGGATCCCTGCAGGCCGGTCATCATGGTGCAGTCCTGCAGGTCGACGAACCGCAGGGAATCCCGCCCGGCCAGCCGGTCCGTCGGCGCCATCAGCACGCACTGCTGCTCCCGGATCAGCTTGTAGGAGGCCAGGGCGTTCTCCGTCTCCAGCAGCCGTTCCGGCGGCAGCCGGTCCAGGGCCAGATCCAGGGAGCCGTTCTTCAGCATGGTCACAAAGTCCAGACCGGCCTCGGTGAAGAAGGTGACCTCCACTTCCGAGTGCTCCTCAAAGAAGTGGGCGATGTCGTCGAACAGGCCGTTGGAGTAGACCCGGGAGCCCATGCCGATGCGGAGCTGCCGCCGGTGCGGCGTCAGGGTGTAGATGTGCTGCCGGAAGTCCTCCCAGCTGTCCATCAAAGGCGCGGCCAGCGCCAGGAACTGTTTGCCCTCCGGGGTCACCCGGATGCCCTGGGGGCTGCGGACAAAGATCTCATACTCCAGCTCCTGCTCCAGGGCCCGGATCTGCTGAGAGAGGGCGGGCTGGGACACGAAGAGGTGCTGGGCCGCCTCGGAGAAACTCCGGTACTTGGAGATCTCCACCGCATAGAAGACCTGGGTGATGTTCATGGGGGACCTGCCTTTCAAAGCCATAGGCCATTAGAATCGCTTATATGTTGATTATAACGGATGCTGCGGCGGTCCGCAATAGGGATAAAATGTATACTTATGGGTATTGATAAAACTTATAGCAATCGAAAATCGTTGAAATATCAATGAAAAATAATTATTGATTTAGGTTATGGACTGGCCTATAATTTCTTTATACACCGAGATCGGTGCAAATAATTGAAAGGGAGCTTTACCCACTATGTTGAAACTCGTCATCCTGATCCTTTATTTTGCAGTCCTTGTAGGCATCGGCTTCTACTGCCGGAGACATGCCACCGACGTGAACGGCTTCGTGCTGGGCGGCCGCAGCGTGGGCCCGTGGCTCACCGCCTTTGCCTACGGCACTTCCTATTTCAGCGCTGTCGTCTTTGTCGGTTACGCCGGCCAGTTCGGCTGGAAGTACGGCATCGCCGCCACCTGGGCGGGCATCGGCAACGCTTTGATCGGCTCCCTCCTGGCCTGGGTGATCCTGGGCAGGCGCACCCGCCTCATGACCCAGCAGCTGGACTCCGCCACCATGCCGGAGTTCTTCGGGCGCCGCTTCGGCAGCCGGAACCTCAAGCTGATCGCTTCCGTGATCATCTTCATCTTCCTGATCCCGTACACCGCTTCGCTGTATAACGGCCTGTCCCGCCTGTTCGGCATGGCCTTCCACATCGACTACTCCGTCTGCATCGTTTTGATGGCGATCCTGACGGCCATCTACGTCATCGCCGGCGGCTACATGGCCACCGCCATCAACGACTTCATCCAGGGCATCATCATGCTGGTGGGCATCGTCGCGGTCATCGCCGCGGTGCTGGCGAGCAAGGGCGGCCTCATGGCGGCGCTGGACGGCCTGGCCAAGATCACCGACGAGACCGTCACCACCACCCCGGGCATCTTCAATTCCTTCCTGGGGCCTGACCCGCTGAACCTGATGTTCGTCGTGCTGCTGACGTCCCTGGGCACCTGGGGCCTGCCGCAGATGGTCCAGAAGTTCTACGCCATCACCGACGAGTCCGCCATCAAGAAGGGCACCGTCATCTCCACGCTGTTCGCCATCGTCATCGCCGGCGGCAGCTACTTCCTCGGCGGCTTCGGCCGGCTGTTCTCTGATCAGATCGACATCGCGGCGAACGGCTACGACTCCATCGTGCCGACCATGCTCTCCAACCTGACCCCGGGCCTCATCGCCCTGGTGGTGATCCTGGTGCTCAGCGCCTCCATGTCGACCCTGTCCTCCCTGGTCATTGCCTCCAGCTCCACGGTGGTCATCGACTTCCTGAAGGGCGGCTTCGACAAAAACATGAGCGAGAAGAAGCAGCTCGGCCTGATCCGGGTCTTCATCGTGGTCTTCATCGCGATCTCCGCAGCCATCGCACTGGTCCAGTACAAGAGCTCCGTGACCTTCATCGCCCAGCTCATGGGCATCTCCTGGGGCGCCCTCGCAGGCTCCTTCCTGGCGCCGTTCCTCTACTCCCTCTACTGGAAGAAGACGACCCGGGCTGCCTGCTACGCCAGCTTCGCCTTCGGCTCCCTGCTGTCCCTCTACAACATGTTCTTCCGGGCCACCCTGCCGGCCATCATCCAGTCGCCGATCAACTGCGGCGTCGTCGCCATGGTAGCGGGCCTCATCATCGTCCCGGTGGTCAGCACCTTCACACGCAAGCCGGAGGACGCCCTGGTCGAGGAAGCCTTCTCTTGCTACGAGCGCCGGGTCTATGTCAAGATCAAAGACGCCCTCCCGGAGGATTGATCAACTCATTACGTCACGAAAGCAAAGAGCCGCTCTCCATGCCGGAGGGCGGTTCTTTTGGTGGGTGCGTGCAGCGGCCGGCTGGCCGGCGGGATCCTGCGGCCCGCTTGTGCAGCGCCGGCTGCTGGCGGTGTGGCCGGCCTGCCCAACGCGGCTCCCGCGGCTAGGCGGCAAGCCCGGCTATGTGCTTCAGGCCCCGGATGATCTCGTCGATCATCTGGGTGTCGATGGATTTGTCGATGCTGTCCGCAGTGAGGATCAGATTGATGCCCATGGTGATGTTGTTCTCATAGTAGGTCTTGAGCTTGAATTGCTGGTCGCTCCGGTAGCCTTCCTTTCCCAACAGGCCCAGGTGCTCCCAGTAGATCACGCGGCCCTTCGGCAGGAAGATGGTAAAGTCCGGGCGGAAGGTGATGCCGGAGAGCGTGATCGGATACTCATACCTGAACTCCAGCCCGGAAGCGAGCAGCGCGTTATAGATCAGCGCTTCGATCCTGGATTTCACCAGCGTGCCGTCCGCCGTAAGGACCCTTGGACTGTCCCGCCGGGAGGCGTTGTTCTGCCCGGCCTGCGCCTGCGCCTGCTGCGGTTTGCCGGGCTCCTCGTGCGCCAGCTCTTCCTCAAGAGCACTGACGGAGAACCGGTACGCAGCCGGCATGCTTGCCATGATCTCGGCAGGGTCTGGCTCGACCAATCCACTCAGACACTTACGAAGAAGTTTTAGGTTCTTCGTTAGCACTTTGACCATCTTCAGGCAGAAGTGATTCTTCTGGATCTGCAGGGCTTCTTCCAGTGAAATCTTGATATAGCGCCTGCGTCGATCCTTATTAGAATAGAAGATCTTACTGAAGGTCGTCTCCAGCTTCCCGTGGTAGAGTCTGAGGCACAATGGCTTGTGATCAGTGATTTGATTCTCATAGTGCTCGCGCAACACCTCATACTCAACCGTCTTTTCTACTACAATGTATTTATGGTTGAGATACCCATCAGCCAGATGGGTTCTTCACCGTCTTGTTGCTCAAGCTGTTAGAATGACGGAGTATCGGTATGGCGGCTCCCTTTCTTGGACTTAGCGTCCGTAACACAGACTGCCAGCCAGCTCCTCATTCGCAGCATTCGTTTTATGCAGGTTGAATTGCCCTTGCGGTACATTCGTGTCACACCCCAGT
>CADCOV010000016.1 GCA_902803185.1 uncultured Eubacteriales bacterium | reverse complement strand
GTGGTGCCGACGAACCGGCCGACGATGAGGCCGTCCACCGTGTTATATAGCTGCTGGATGCAGGTCCCCGCCGCGATCGGCAGGAAGAACCGGAGCAGCTGTTTCCAGATCACGCCCTCTGTCAGGAGCGTGTTCGTCTGTTTACCTTTCATCTTCACTATCCTCAAACCAACGGATCGAAAACGCAGCCAGCGCAGCCACCAGCTTCTCCCGGTCTCTGCCGGAGGCGTTGACCACGAGATCAAAGGAGCTGGTATCGCTGCTGCTCTTGCCGCTCAGGATCTCCCGGGTCCGCACCCGGTTCTTGTCGATCCTGCGGATGTTCTTCAGGACCTCCTTCTGCGAGAGGCGCTGCTCCGGCGCTTTACGCTCCTCGTGGCGCATACAGCGCTCCAGGCGGGCGTCCATGTCCGCGCAGATGAACAGCCGGAACGGGTCGTAGTCGCTAAGGATCACATCCGCATCCCGTCCCACGATCACGCAGTCGTTGCCTGTCCTGGCGATCTCCCGGATGATCTCGCTCTGCTGGAGCAAAACATTGGTCCTGTAGGAAGGCTCCGCCAGCAGCTGGGAAAAACTCTGCCGGTAGGTCAGCTGGATGTCCCGCCAGCCGTGCTCGGTGAGCACCTCCCGGACGAATTCCTCATCCAGGTCATGCCGCTCCGCCAGCATCTGTATGATCTCCTTATCGTAATAGTCCCATCCCAGTTGTTTGGCCAGCCGCTCTCCCAGTTCGCGGCCGCCGCTGCCGAATTGCCGGCTGATCGTGATGATGCGCATAAAACCATCCCTTCTGTATCGATGTCGTTGTCCCTATTATAGCACTGTTGCGGCATCGTGCATCATAAAAGACTGCCCGAAAATGAGCAGTCCTTTGGTTTTGATTCACTTCTCCGCGTTCCCCGGCTCGTGGATGATCCGCTGGTTCTCGGAACCGCGGAAGGCCAGGGAGATGTTTTTCTGATCCAGGATGAAGGGCCCGTCCACCAGCACGTCGATATAGCTCAGCATGCGGTCGGTGACCGCCGTGTGCTTGCGCCCGCCCGACTTCAGGTCCGGCAGCGTGTAGCCGGTGTAGGCCCAGATGTCCTTCTCCGGGAACCGTTCTTTGATCCGCCGGAGAAAGTCCACCAGTGCCGCCTGGTTCTCCTCCTCGAAGGGCTCTCCGCCGAGAAGCGAAAAGCCGGTGATGTAAGGATGATCCATGGCGCTCAATATTTCGGTTTCGGTCTCGCTCGTGAATTCCTTGCCGAACCCGAAGTTCTGGGACTCCGGGTTGTGGCAGCCCTCACAATGGATGCGGCAGCCGCTGACGTACAGTGCCACGCGAACGCCGGGGCCGTCTGCAATGTCGTAAGGTTTGATCGTTCCGTAATGCAAAACCGTTGCCTCCTATATCTTCCGGGCCGGGCCCGGGGCGCTCCTACAGGTGGAGCACTCTGTCTTTGATCTCGGCGGTGCGGCCCTGGTTCCAGAACTGGGTACCGATGTAGCCGCAGGTCCGCCGGGCTACGTTCATCTTGTGCTGGTCGCGGTTGCCGCAGTTCGGGCACTCCCAGACCAGCTTGCCGTCCTTGTCCTCCACGATCTGGATCTCGCCGTCATAGCCGCAGACGTTGCAGTGGTCGGACTTGGTGTTCAGCTCCGCGTACATGATGTGGTCATAGATGTGGCGCATCACCGCCAGGACCGCAGGGATGTTGTTCTGCATGTCCGGCACCTCCACGTAGCTGATGGCGCCGCCCGGGGACAGCTTCTGGAACTCGGCTTCCTTGGTCAGCTTGTCGAAGGCGTTGATGTCCTCGGTGACGTGGATGTGGTAGGAGTTGGTGATGTAGGCCTTGTCCGTGACGTGCGGGATGATGCCGAAGCGCTTCTGCAGGCACTTGGCGAACTTGTAGGTGGTGGACTCCAGCGGGGTGCCGTAGACGGAGTAGGAGATGTTCTCCGCCGCCTTCCACTCGGCGCACTTGTCGTTCAGCTTCTGCATGACGGCGAGGGCGAACTCCTTGCCCTCCTCGGTGGTGTGGCTCTTGCCGATCATCCGCCAGCACATCTCAGCGAGGCCCGCATACCCCAGGGAGATGGTGGAATAGCCGTTGTACAGCAGGTGGTCGATCTTCTGTCCCTTTTCCAGGCGGGCCAGGGCGCCGTACTGCCAGAGGATCGGGGCCACGTCGGACGGGGTCCCCCGCAGGCGCTCGTGGCGGATGCGCAGGGCCCTGTGGCAGAGCTCCAGGCGATCCTCCAGGATGTCCCAGAACTTCTCCATGTTGCCGCCGGAGGAGCAGGCCACGTCGACCAGGTTGATGGTGACCACGCCCTGGTTGAACCGGCCGTAGACCTTGTAGGAGCCGTCCGGGTTCTTCTGGGTCTCCTCGATGGTCAGGAAGCTCCTGCAGCCCATCGGCGTGTAGACCATGCCCTTCTTCAGCTGCTTCTGCACCTTGGCGGAGATGTAGTCCGGCACCATGCGCTTGGCGGTGCAGCGGGCGGCGAGCTCCGTCAGATAGTAGTATTTCGAATCCTCGTGGATGTTGTCCTCGTCTAAGACATAGACCAGCTTCGGGAAGGCCGGGGTGATCCAGACGCCCTTCTCGTTCTTGACGCCCTCGATCCTCTGCTTCAGGACCTCCTTGATGATCATCGCCAGGTCGTCCCTGGTCTGGCCCTCCGGCACCTCGTCCAGATACATGAACATGGTGACGAACGGGGCCTGGCCGTTGGTGGTCATCAAAGTGATCAGCTGGTACTGGATGGTCTGGATGCCCTTCTGGATCTCCTCCTTCAGGCGGTCCTCCACGATGGTGGCGATGGCGTCCTCGCCCGCCTGGAGGCCGGCGTCCGCCAGCTCCTTCTCCACGCTCTTACGGATCTTCTGCCG
Organism: uncultured Eubacteriales bacterium; assembly: GCA_902803185.1. Classification (GTDB taxonomy): domain Bacteria; phylum Bacillota; class Clostridia; order Peptostreptococcales; family Anaerovoracaceae; genus Eubacterium_B. The sequence goes on along the minus strand of CADCOV010000016.1, from coordinate 5,999 downwards.
GCTGACGTCCACGAACGGCGCCAGGTGGGACAGGGTGAAGGACTGGCCGCCGTACTGGTTGGAGGCCACCTGGGCCACGATCTGGGTGGTGATGTTGCAGGCCGTCGGGAAGCTGTGCGGCTTCTCGATCAAAGTCCCGGTGATGACGGTGCCGTTCTGGAGCATGTCCTCCAGGTTCAGCAGGTCGCAGTTATGCATGCGCTGGATGAAGTAGTCCGCGTCATGGAAGTGGATCAGGCCCTCGTCGTGGGCTTTGCTGATCTCCTCCGGGAGCAGCATCCTGCGGGTGATGTCCTTGCTGACCTCGCCGGCCATATAGTCTCTCTGGGTGGAGTTGATGATCGGGTCCTTGTTGGCGTTCTCCTGCTTGGCCTCCTCGTTGTTCAGTTCGATCAAAGACAGGATCTTGTCGTCGGTGGTGTTGGCCTTGCGGACCAGGGAGCGGATGTAGCGGTAGGTGATGTAGGCCTTGGCCACCTCGTAGGCGCCGTGGCGCATGATGTGTTCCTCCACCATGTCCTGGATCTCCTCCACCGCCGGGGCGTGGCCCAGGTTCTCGCAGGCCAGTGCCACCGCGTCGGAGATCCGCTGGATCTGGACCGGGGTCAGGCGGACCGCCTCCTCCACCTGGTTGTTCGCCTTGGTGATGGCGGTGACGATCTTGCTGACGTTGAATTCTACTTCGGAGCTGTCTCTCTTGATGACGCGCATGGGGTGTCCTCCTTGACGGTTCGCATGAAAAAGGGCCTGCTGCCGCAAGCCCTCGTTGGTTCGAAGAATGTGCTGTGCCCTGCCGGGCATCGCTTGCTGTAACCACATTATATAGTATGTCAGCAAGGTTCGCAACACATTTTTTAGTTGTTTTTGGAAATGTACACGGTTTCGCTCATTCCTTGCGGGACGCCACCTTGATGATGTCGCCGTAGCGGGCCAGGACCTTCGGGTAGTTGTCCCGCACGTGCGGGAACATGCAGCCGGAGCAGTCCTTGAACCCGTTCTCGGAGTACTTGAAGTTGCCGCCGCAGTTCTCCCCCAGCGCGTACAGCGGGCAGTAGCAGAAGAGGCAGTTGAAGTCCTCCGGCCTGCTCGTCTGATGGCACGGGAAAAACTCGCATTCCTTATGCTGAAAGAAAGAATAGTGTTTATCTCTGTAGCTGAATTCGTCCATGATCATACCCTCCATTCCTTTTCATTTTACCACAGCGGCGGCGGAAGCGGAACCCCCCGCCCGGATGGCTCAGCGGTTGGACCTTCTCCAGATCTTCTGCGCCTCCGCGGCTTTGATCAGTTCCTCCCGGAAGTCCGGATGGGCGATGGAGATGAGGAGCTCCGCCCGCTCCCAGGTGGAGCGGCCCACCAGGTTGACCACGCCGTATTCAGTGGCGATGAAGTAGGCCTGGGACCGCGGCGAGGTGATGATGTCGCCGCCGAAGCGGGGCACGATGTTGGAGTGCTTGACCCCTTTCCGGTCAGTGAAAGTGGAGTTCACGCAGATGAAGGCTTTGCCGCCCCGGGCCTCCGCCGCGCCTACCAGGAAGTCCAGCTGGCCGCCGGTGCCGCTGATCTGGCGGATCCCGGCGCTCTCCGAGGAGATCTGGCCGTAGAGGTCCACCGCCACGCAGCTGTTGACGGACACCATGTTGTCGATCTGCTCGATGACCGTCGGCTTGTTCACGTAGGCAAGCGGGTAGGCGGCGATGCTCGGGTTCTCGTCCAGCCACTCGTACATCTCCCGGGAGCCGATGGCGATGCCCAGGACGCCCTTGCCGTAGTTGATGGTCTTGTAGCGGTTGGTCAGCTTGCCGGCTTTGAACAGCTCCAGATAGGCGTCAGAGCAGAGCTCGGTGTGCATACTGACGTCCCGGATGTCGGAGTCCGCCAGCATCGTGCCGATGGCGTTCGGGAGATCTCCGATGCCCAGCTGCAGGGTCATGCCGTCCTTCATGTACGGGAAGAGGTTTCCGGCGATCTCCCTGTCGATCGGGCCCACCGGTCCCGGCTGGTTGTCCGGCAGCGGGTCATGCTCGCCCTCCACCACCATGTCCACATCGTCGATGTGGATGCACTCGTCGTAACCGCCCAACAGCTTCGGCAGCCGTTCGTTCACCTCCAGGATGACCACGTCCGCCTTGCGGAGGATCGCGCCGGTGACGCCGGTGGTGGTGGAGAAGTTGAAGTAGCCGTGCTTGTCCATCGGGGTGACGGAGACCATGGCCACGTTCACCGTCAGGAAGTGCTTGTAGTACTCGGAGTTCAGATGGAACACCATCGGGATGAAGTAGCAGAGCTCCTTGTCGCAGAGGCTCCTCTCGTACGGGGAGCAGTGCCAGGTGTGATAGATGAAGTGCTCTTTCGTCGGGTCGCACTCCACCACCTCGATCGGGCCGTTGATCAGGTTGCCCCGGATCTTGACGTCGTAGAGCTCATCGCGGCGCTTCGCCAGAGCCCGGTCCAGCAGGACCGGCTTGCCGAGGCCGGTGGTGTAGTCCACCCAGTCCCCGCTCTTGACGATCTGTACCGCCTCCTCCGGCGTCCTGAGCTTCAGCCGGTAGGCGTTGTCGTAATATCCCATCACAGTCCTCCCCGTTCTCTATCTCGTTTTCTCAGCAAGTTCCAGCATATAGTACAGGTTCGCCCGCACGCCGGCGCCGGTGGCGCCGTAGCAGTAGCAGCCCCAGGCCTCGTCGGCGTAGGCAGGCCCCGCGATGTCCAGATGCAGCCACTTCTCCCGGTATTCCTCAGGCAGGAACTGCTCCAGGAACAGGCCTGCGGTCTGGGCGCCGCCCGGCATCCCCAGGCTGGCGTTCCTGACGTCCGCGACCTTGGAGCGGATCGTCTCCGCCAGATAGTCGTTGAAGTACATCGGGGCGAAGAGCTCTCCGCTCTCAGAGGCCAGTTCCTCGTACTCCGCCTGCAGGGCACGGGAGCGGCCGATGACCGCGGTGGTCTGGGCGCCCAGGGCGTTCACCGCGGAGCCGGTCAAAGTCGCCAGATCCAGGATCCGGTCCGGCGCCACGTACTTGCAGGTCCAGGACAGGCAGTCCGCCAGGACCAGACGCCCCTCGGCGTCGGTGTTGGTGATCTCGACGGTGACGCCGGCGTGGGAGACGATGATGTCGTCCGGCTTGCAGGCGTTGCTGCCGACCATGTTCTCCGTGCAGCCCAGGACGCTGTGGATCTCGTACGGGAGTCCCAGCTCCGCCGCTGCCCGGATGATGCCCAGCGCCGCGCCGGCGCCGGCCATGTCGTCCTTCATGGTGTACATGCTCTTGTTCGACTTGAGGCTGAGGCCGCCGCTGTCGTAGGTGAGGCCCTTGCCGACGAAGGCGATCTTCCCCTTGCACTCTCCCGCCGGCTTGTAGGTCAGGTGGATGAGCCGCGGTTCCTTCGGGCCCGCCTGGGCCACCGCCAGGAAGGTGTTCATCCCCTCCTCCTTCAGGTAGTCCGGTCCGAAGACCTCCGCGGTGACGCCCTCGCAGCAGGCCGCCAGCTTCTCCGCCTCCGCCGCCATCGTCTCCGGCGTGCACTCGTTCGGTACCTCGTTCACCAGGTCCCTGGTGTAGTTGGTGGCTTCCGCGATGGCGCGGCCCATGTCCAGGCCCTCCGCCATATCCTCCGGGATCTCCTCGCCCCGGGTACCCACGGAGGCGACGTAGACCTCTTCCAGGAACTGCTCCTTCTTCTCGCTCTTGTACTTATCAAAGCGATAGGAGGACAGCAGGAACCCCTCGGCGATGGCGGCCAAAGCCTTCTTCGGCCCGGCGTTCCGGCAGACCGGCGGCGCCAGCTTGATGGTGCGCACCTTGTGGCCGTCGATGGCCTTGAGGGCCTTCGCGATGGCCAGACGCACCGTCTCCGGCTTGTTGTTTTTGATGGAGACGTAGACCCTGCGGGCACCCACCAGGTCCAGGACGGATCCTTCCTTGAACCCCGCGAACTCCAACGCTTCCCGGTCCTCGCAGTCTTCCGGGACCTCTCCCTTCACGAAGACGATCTCGTAATCCGCCTTCAGTTCAGATACCTTTCCGTATGCCAGATAGAATTGCATGCCGTACCTCCTGTGTCACTTCGCGCCTGCAAGCGCTTCCTCCAGTTCGTCCAGGTTCCGGATGAACCGGAACTTCTCCCTATCTCCCGGCGCCAGGAACCCCTCACCTTCCATGTCGGCGAGGAGCTGCCGCAGGCTCCGGTAGTACCCGTCCAGATCGTAGAGCAGGCAGGGCTCGTCGCCCAGGCCCAGCTTGACCCGGCTCATGATCTCCGCGATCTCCTCCAGGGTGCCCGTGCCCCCCGGGAAGGCCAGGAAGGCGTCCCCCAGCTCGATCATCTTCTCCTTCCGCTGGTGCATGGTGTCCACGGCGATGAGCTCCGTGATCCCGTCGTGCTGCAGGGCGCTCTCGATGAAGAACCGGGGCTCCACGCCGATGACCTCGCCGCCGGCCTTCAGCACTGCGTCGGCCAGCACGCCCATCAGGCCGATGGCGCTGCCGCCGTAGACCAGCCGGTGGCCGTGGGCGCCGATCCAGGCCCCCAGCTCCGCCGCCGCTTCCCGGTACTTCGGGTCCTTGCCCGGGGAGGACCCCAGGTAGACAGTGATGTTCATTGATGTTCCCCTTCCGTTTGGAAAAAAGGGGGGACCGCCTCCGCGATCCCCCAACGGCTCGAAGCCGACTTATCTCTTCTGATTGAAGGCGTTGAATCCTGCGTAGCAGGCGGATTCGCCCAGTTCCTCCTCGATGCGGAGCAGCTGGTTGTACTTGGCGACTCTCTCGCTCCTGCCCGGGGCACCGGTCTTGATCTGGCCGGTGTTCATGGCGACCGCCAGATCCGCGATGGTGGTGTCCTCGGTCTCGCCGGAACGGTGGGAGACCACGGCGGTGTAGCCCGCCTTGTGGGCCATCTTGATGGCTTCGATCGTCTCGGAAACGGAGCCGATCTGGTTCAGCTTGATCAGGATGGAGTTGCCGCAGCCCAGCTCGATGCCCTTGGCCAGGCGCTTGGTGTTGGTGACGAAGAGGTCGTCGCCGACGATCTGCAGACGGTCGCCCAGCTCCTCGGTCATCTTCTTCCAGCCTTCCCAGTCCTCTTCTTCGAGGCCGTCCTCGATGGAAGCGATCGGGTACTTGTCGCAGAGATCCTTCCAGTGCTGGATCAGCTCGTCGGAGGTGAAGTGCTTGCCGCTCTTCGGCTGGATGTACTCACCCTTCTTCTCGCCCTTCCACTCGGAGGCCGCCGCGTCCATGGCCAGGACGAAGTCCTTGCCCGGCTCATAGCCGCACTCCTTGATCGCTCTCAGGATGTATTCGATGGTCTCCTCGTCGCTGCTCAGGTTCGGCGCATAGCCGCCCTCGTCGCCGACGCCGGTGGCAAAGCCGTCCGCCTTCAGGATCTTGCCCAGCTTGTGGTAGACCTCGGCGCACCAGCGCAGGCCCTCGCGGAAGCTCGGGGCGCCGGCAGGCATGATCATGAACTCCTGGGTGTCCACGGTGTTGGTGGCGTGGGCGCCGCCGTTCAGGATGTTCATCATCGGGACCGGCAGGGTGTTGCCGGAGAGGCCGCCCAGGAAGCGGTACAGGGAGATCTCCTCGGAAGCCGCAGCCGCCTTGGCCGCAGCGATGGAAACCGCCAGGATCGCATTGGCGCCGAACTTGGACTTGTCCTCGGTGCCGTCCGCCGCGATCATCGCGCTGTCCAGGGCGTAGATGTCAGAGGCGTCCATGCCCAGCAGCAGATCGTCGATGTCGTTGTTGACAAAATCCACAGCCTTCTCGACGCCCTTGCCGTCGTAGCGCTCCGGATCTCCGTCTCTCAGTTCCAGTGCCTCGAACTCACCGGTGGACGCGCCGCTCGGGGCCGTACCTCTGCCGACGGTGCCGTCCTCCAGATAGACCTCCGCCTCCACGGTCGGATTGCCGCGGGAGTCCATGATCTCTCTTCCGATGACCTGTACGATTTCCAGATAAGCCATATCTCTCATTCCTTTCGTTTCGTTCCTTAGT
>CADCOV010000015.1 GCA_902803185.1 uncultured Eubacteriales bacterium | reverse complement strand
TTCGAACAGGTCGCTGAGGCGGATCTCCTCTCTGACAGGGCGCTTTTCCCGGCCGTTGTAGAAGACGATGAACCGGGGCGCCGGGAGTTTCAGAGGCCTGCCGCTGTAGAGGTTCAGGGCTTCTCTTTCCACATAACTGCTGTAGACGTGGCTGAAGTAGAGTAAGCCCCGCAGGCCCATGTTCGGGTTGTAGGTACTCTGCTGCTCGTAGAGGTTCATGTCGCTCCCTAAGAGGAAGGACAGGTCATTCTTCATGCCGAGGTAGACGGCGTTGTCCAGGGTCGTGAAGATCAGCTGGGACGCGTCGGTGTACGACGTGTGATTGACCGCATTATAAAGTGACAGGGCATTGTCCCTGTATTCTTCCGAGCCAAAGATCAGGCGGAAGAGCCGATCCTTGAACTGCCGATTTGCTTTTAACATTTCAATTTCCTTTCCCAGAGCCCTGTGACCCACAGTATGATTTGGGGAAAGGAGAAGGTCAATAGGTTTGGAGTATGAGGATTTTCCGACTATTTCAGGGAGGCACGGATCCGGCTGCATGTCTGTTTTGTTTTGGGAGAAGGGGCGATACAGGGCTCGTCCCAACGGGAGAAGGCCAAAACCGGGGCCTCTCCCAAAACCGCCGCCGACCCCGCCGACCCCGCCGCCGGAATATGCAATTGCGTATAGAAAGTATAGCGGGAAAAGTATTATAATAGAGGGCAGAGAAACGTCTTCTTGCAAAGGAGAAAGGGTATGAACATCGAACAGGAAAGGAAGATCGACCGGATCTTCCACAAGTGGCAGCTTCCGGGAGCGCCCGGCGGCCAGGTCATCGTCCGGCTGAAGGGCGAGACCGTTTACCACAAGTGTTTCGGGTGCGCCGACATCGAGACCGGCGCGCCGATGACCTTTGAGACAGTGTGCCACGTGGCTTCCGTCTCAAAGCAGTTCACCGTGATGGCGGGGATGCTGCTGCAGGAGGAGGGCCGGTTCGACTACGATGCGGACCTCAGGACCTACATCCCGGAGCTCGTCGGGTTCCCGGACAAAGTCACCCCGCGGCAGTTGGCCCAGAACATCAGCGGCGTCAAAGACATGCTGGAGCTGTGTGACATGCGGGGGACCCGCAACGTGGACGACATCACCAGGGAGGACGCCCTGGCGATCCTCGCCAGGCAGAAGAGCCTGAACTTCCCGGCGGGGAGCCGCTTCATGTACAGCAACGGCGGCTATGCCATGCTGGCCGCAGCCGTCGAGGCCGCAGCGGGGGAGGACCTCCAGTCCTTCCTGGCACGGAAGGTCTTCGGACCTCTGGGGATGACCCACACCTCCTTCCGGCAGAGCAGCCGGCAGGTGATGCCGGGCAGGGCTTTGTCCTGGTGGGACGACGGCACCGGGTACAAGCTGGCGCCGCTGAACTACGGCACCTACGGCGCCACCTCCCTGCACACCACGGCAGAGGATCTGATCCGCTGGATCGACAACTACAGGGAGCCGAAGATCTGCAGGCCGGAGACCATCGCGGAGATGTTCACTTTGCCGGAGCTGCCGGCGGGGGAGGAGAGCACCTACTGCTGCGGGATCCGGGTGGAGAGCGTGGAAGGCCACCGCTACATCCGCCACTGCGGCGAGGATGCGGCCTACCGAGCCCTCACCATGCGGTTCCTGGACGACGATCTGGACATCGCCATCGTGGCGAACACCCAGAACACCTATACGGAGCCGGCGGGGTACGCCATCGCGGAGATCCTGCTGGGGCTTTCGCCGCGCTACAGCGATACGGTCTACGGCGGAGAGCCTGAGACCGGCCGGGAGGCCGGGGAGGAGATCGCCCTCGACCACAGCTTCCGGGAGGAAGAGGCGGCAGGGTTTTACTGCGCGCCGCTGCCGGACGCGGTGTCGATCCCGGTCCGCCGGGAGGGAGAGCAGCTCCTGGCTTTGGACGAGCTGGGCTGGAGCCCGCTCGTGAGGGAGAGAGAGAACCGCTACCGGATGGGCAGGCTGGACATCTGGCTCCACCTGGGGCCGAGGAGCGCCTGGTTCATCACCCCTGAGGGCAGCGTGCCCCTCACGAAGATGGAGCCGGGCAAGGCGAAGACCATGCAGCGCCACGTCCCGGCGGGCAGCTACTACAGCGAAGAGGTGGACGCCCTGTACAAGGTCTGCGAGCGGGAGGGCATCCCGTACCTGTATCAGCTCAGGAAGGGCGAGAGCAGGCTTTGGCCGCTGCCGAACGGGGCTTTCGCGGCGGAGTGGTCCCGGTACTGCGAGGCGAGATTTGAAGAGGAGGAGGGCCGCTCGGTCCTGTACCTCTCCGACGGCAGGAGCAGGAACATCCGGTTCGTGCCGGTGACCTGGTAAAGAAAGGGAGATGAGACAATGAAGATCGATCGGATCGAATTATATGTGGTACAGAACCGGTTCTGGCGGCCTTGGCGGACCGCCTACGGCTCGGACGCCTTCAACCGGGTCCTGATGGCCAGGATGGTGTCCGGTGAGCACGAGGGCTGGAGCGAATCCAGCCCGCTCGGCGCGCCGACCTACTGCTATGAGTACGCTGACGGCGCCTTCGAGATCGCCAGGGACTTCCTGGCGCCGGCTTTGATCGGCCAGGACATCGGCAGCGCCCGGGAGCTGAACGAGCGCCTCGTCCACTACAAGGGCAATCCCTTCGCCAAGGCGGCGGTGGAGATGGCCTGGTGGACCCTGGCGGCGGACTGCGAGGGCAAGACGCTGGGCCAGATGATCGGCAACACCCCGGGCGAGATCGAGGTGGGCGAGGGCTTCGGCATCGCGGACAGCTTTGACGACCTGATCAAAGACATCGGCGGCGCCTTCGACAAAGGCTACAGCCGGGTGAAGCTCAAGATGGCCCACGGCTGGGACATCGAGATGCTGAAGGCGGTCAGGAGCACCTTCCCGACGCAGCGCTTCCACGTGGACGCGAACTCCAGCTACGATCCGTCGGATCCGGAGGACCTGGCCATCCTGAAGCAGGTGGACAAATTCGGCCTCGCCATGATCGAGCAGCCGTTCCGTGTGGGGGACATCTACAGCGCAGCGAAGTTCCAGCAGCAGATCGACACCCCAATCTGCCTGGACGAGTCCATCTTCGACGTCTGGCAGGCGGAGCAGGCGGCGGAACTCAAGGCCTGCGGCTACATCAACATCAAGCCGGCCCGGGTGGGCGGCATCCAGAACTCCCTGGACATCAACCGGATCTGCGAGCAGGCGGGCATCGGCTGCTGGATCGGCGGCATGATGGAAAGCGACGTGGGAAAGTCCATGTGCGTGGAGATGGCGGCCCTGTCCAACATGGTCTATCCGCACGACGTGACCCCGTCGGTGGAGAACTACCCGGAAGTCTTCACGGACAGCGTGCTGGAATGGTCCTCCCCGTGCCACTTCCACACCAGCGAACGGGTCGGGACGCCGATCCGGCCGGACATGCTGAAGATGCGGGAAAAGATCGCAAAGAGCGCGATCGTGGGAGAATAGAGGAGGTACGACATGAGAAAGAATTTCGGTTCCAAACCGTGGACTTATCCGCAGCCGGTGTTCATCATCGGCACCTACGACGAGAACGGCAAAGCTGACGCAATGAACGCTGCCTGGGGCGGCCTCAGCGAGGAGGATGAGGTTTGCATCTGCCTGAGTCCGGGCCACAAGACGGTGGCGAACATCCTGGCCACCGGCTGCTTCACCGTCAGTATGGCGACGGAGGACCAGGTCGTGGCCTGCGACTACGTGGGCATCGACTCCGGCAACGACGTGCCGGACAAGATGGAAAAGGCAGGATTCCACACGGAGAAGGCGGAGAACGTCAACGCGCCGCTGATCAAAGAGCTCCCGATGACCCTGGAGTGCACCCTGCTGAGTTGGCAGGAGGAGATCTGCCTTATGAAAGGGAAGATCGTCAACATCAGCGCTGAAGAGTCCGTTCTGACAAACGGCAAGATCGACCCGAAGAAACTACGGCCGATCGTCTTTGACCCGGTGAACCACGCCTACTACGGCCTGGGAGAAAAGGCGGGGGACGCCTTCCGGGATGGGCTGAAGCTGAGATAGGAACGCAATGCAAAAAGCCGCGGCGGGAGCACCCGCTGCGGCTTTTTTGTATGCTGTTTTTTTGATCACTCCACGTTGTAGCGGGTGACGCCGGCCTCTGCCGCCTTCTTCGCCTCGGTCAGGACGGCTTCGTAGTCCGCCAGGTTCTTGCGCAGGAGCTTCGGGATCGGCAGCTCGTAAGGGCATCTCGTCATGCAGACGCCGCATTCGATGCAGTCGTTGATCTTCGCCATCTCCTCCTGCCAGTGCGGGCTGAGCCAGCCCTGGGAAGGGGCTCTGCGGACCATGAGGGACATGCGGGCGCAGTCCTTGACGGAGATCCCCACGGTGCAAGGGGAGCAGTAGCCGCAGCCCCGGCAGAAGTTGCCGGCGAGCTCCGCCTTCTCGCTCTCGATATAGGTCCGGATCTCCTCTGTCATCTCCGGCGTCTCCTCCATGTAGGAGAGCCACTCGTCCAGCTCGTTCTCCCGCTGGATGCCCCAGATCGGCAGGGCGTTGTCGAACTGGGTCATGAAGGCCATCGCCGCATCGGAGCGGTTGATCAGGCCGCCGGCCAGGCCCTTCATGCAGATGAAGCCCATGTTGTGTTCCTTGCAGCTGGCGACGAGCTTTTGCTCTCTTTCCCCGGACAGGTAGCTGAACGGGAACTGCAGGGTCTCGTAAAGGCCGGATTCCACCAGCTCTTCAGCGACGCCGATCTTGTGGGCGGTGGCGCCGATGTGGCGGATGAGCCCCTTGGCCTTCGCCTCCAGCATGCACTCGTACATGCCGCTGCCGTCGCCCGGCCGCCAGCACTGGTCGACCATGTGGAACTGGTAGATGTCGATGTAGTCGGTGCGGAGGTTCTTCAGGGATGTCTCCAGGTCCGCCCAGAACTTCTCCGGGGTCTTGGCCATCGTCTTGGTGGCGATGAATACCTTGTCCCGCATGCCGTCAAAGGCCTCGCCGACCTTGCCCTCGCTGTCGGTATAGCCTCTGGCGGTATCAAAGAACCGCATGCCGCCCTCGTAGGCCCTGCGGAGCAGGTGGACGGCTTCCTCCTGGGACACTCTCTGGCACGGCAGGGCACCGAAGGCGTTCTGCGGAACGGTGATGCCGGTGGTTCCTAATGTGATATTTCTCATGATGCTCTCCTGTTGATTTTGTGTTTCATTTTGCAGGTACAGTATAGCATAAAACCGAACTTCCTTAAATAGGGAGAAATCCGATGAAAGGGGACGGCATTTCCCCAGAGCGTCAGAAAGCAGTCTGCGGTATGCTTGAGATGAAGAAATAACAGGTTGCAATGATGCGCATAGTGTGTATAATATAGGGAGGAGAGATGAAACCGAAGGAGATCGAAAAGATCCTTTTGGCAGACGGATGGTACTTGAAGAACGTGAAGGGATCTCATCATCATTATAAACATCCGGAAAAAACGGGAAAAGTCACCGTTCCGTTCCACAACAAGGATCTCGACATCAGAACTGCGAAGTCCATTTTAGAGCAGGCGGGGATCGATGCTCCGCATTAGATAAGGAGGCGTCATATGAAATTGATCTACCCGGCTATTTTCTACCCATGCGAGGGGAAGACGGGGTATACGGTGATCGTGCCGGATCTTCCAGGCTGCGTCACAGAAGGAGAATCCCTGGCGGAAGCCATCCTGATGGGGACCGATGCTGCCTGCGGGTGGCTGTTGGATGAACTGGAGGACGATCATCCTCTGCCAAAGGCCAGCGCAGCCTCGGATCTAAGGCCGAAAGAGGACGGCATCGTCAATCTGCTCGCCCTGGATATGGACGCCTATGCTGAAAAATACGGTGCGAAGGCAGTCAGGAAGAACATCACGATCCCTGCTTTCATGAATACCTTTGTGGAGAGAAAGCATCTCAGCCTCTCGAAGATCACACAGGATGCGCTTGCCCATTTGATGCTGGCAGAGGCGTAAAATCTTTCCGGCAAACCCTTGACTCTGACGTTACGTCATAGTTTATGATACTCCTGAGGGAGGTGAAGAGGATGGAAACGGGCATGACCGTCCACGAGGTCAGTGCGCTCACGGGCGTCAGCATCAGGACCCTGCAGTACTACGATAAGATCGGCCTGCTGCCGGCGGCGGGCTACACGGAGGCGGGCTACCGCCTCTACGACGGGAGATCCCTGGAACGGCTGCAGATGGTTTTGCTGTTCCGGGAGCTGGAGTTCCCGCTGAAGGACATCAGAGATATCCTCGAGAGCCCGGATTTTGACCGCAGACGGGCGCTGGAGCAGCAGATCGAGCTCCTGGAGCTCAAGAAGGCCCACACGGAGAACCTGATCCTGTTGGCCAAGGGAATGAAAATGTTAGGAGTGAAGTATATGGAAAACAAGAGACCGGATTTCAGCGCCTTTGACAAAGGGAAGCTGGACGAATACGCGGCTCAGGCCAAGGCGTCCTGGGGCAGCTCGCCCCAGTGGAAGGAGTATGAGGAGAGGGTGAAGGCCGGCGGCACCGAAGGGATGAAGCGGGCCGGCGAACAGATGATGGAGGAGATCTTCGGCGCCTTCGGGGCGATCAAAGACGGCGACCCGGCGTCGGCGGAGGCGCAGGCCCTGGTGAAACGGCTGCAGGACCACATCACCGCCCACTTCTACACCTGCACCGACGAGGTCCTGCGGGGCCTTGGCATGATGTACGCCGGCGGCGGGGACATGACGGAGAACATCGACCGGGCCGGGGGCGAGGGCACCGCAGCTTTCGCGGCCAAAGCCATCGAGGCATACTGCGGGAAGTAGACCTCGATGTCCAAATCGGCAAAGCCGCGATATATGGCATCAAAAAAGAGTTTTAGAAAATAATGGACATGGGACGACGGGTTCTCATGTCCATTTTTTCTTTTTTTGCGAAACTGGCATCATAATGACGGGGGATGGCTGATTTGGACATGGGATCCGGCCTTTTGCCGGGGAAAAGGCCGTCTGCAGGGCTGATCCATGGCCAAATCCGGTGAACCCCCGATCCTGGCATCATATTCGGGAAAAACGCTCTTTTGGACATCGCCGCATCCGCCGTTCGCAGCAAATGAAAACCGCCGCGGTTTCCCGCGGCGGCCGTGCTTTGTCATATCGTGTTCTCAGCCCATGATGATCAGGAACTTGGCCATCAGGACCACCATGACCAGCGCGATCGGGTAGGTGGCCGCATAGGCGGAGGCCACGTCCTCGGTGCCGGTGGTGGCGATCAGGGTGCCCAGCGCCGGGGTGGATGTCATGCCGCCGGTGATGGAACCCAGGTTGTTGAAGAGGCTGAAGTGGAAGACGTATCTGCCCAGCAGATAGCCGATGATCATGCTGACCATGGTCAGGATCGCACCGTAGATGAAATAGGAGACGTGGACGTTCTCGATGAACCGGACGCCGCCCGGGACGCCTGCGCCGATCAGGAACAGCGCCAGGCCCAGCTCTCTCATGAAGTTCAGGGTGGCTTTGTCGACGCGGAGGTCGATGTTGCCGATGTGGCGGTAGTGACCGATGATCAGGCCGCCGAAGAGCATGCCGCCGGAACCGCCGAGGGAGAAGTTGATCCCCGGGATGGAGATCGCACCGATCAGGCGGCCCAGCACGATGGCCAGGACGAACGGGAAGAAGCTGAAGGCGTCGATCTTCTTGAGGCCGTCCTTGAGGGTCGGGACCTCCACGTCGTTGGCGGCGTTGAAGGACTTGCGCTCCTTGTCCATGTCGACCTTGAGGAGCTTCGGCATGATCTGGACAAACAGAACCACGCCGATGACGCCGAAGAGGTAGGCGATGCCGTAGCCGGCGGTCACCATCTCGCTGTTGGTAGCCACTTCATTGGCCGCGGAAAGACCCGGTGTGGAGGTCAGCGCACCGGTGAGGAGGCCGGCCATCATGTTCGGATCCACGCCGCCCACCTTGATGAAGATGACACACAGCAGGGTGGCGCTCAGGATGATCACGACGCCCATCACGATGTAACCCAGCATCTTCCGGTTGAAACTGCGGAAGAACTTCGGACCGGCGATCAGGCCGACCGCTGTGACGAACAGGGCGGTGCCGATGTTCGAGAGCAGGGAGTAGTTGGAAGTCACGCCTTCACCGAAGAAGGTGATCGTCTTTTCGCCCAGGGTGATGCTCGGCACGAAGCTGAACAGGATGCCGGCCAGCAGGGCGACCAGAAGTACGCCTGCGGTGCCGAGGGAGATGCCCTTGATGTGGATCGATCCGAGATAGTAGCCCAGCACCGCGATCGCGAAGACGATCGTCAGTGTCGACAGAAACGAGGCGGTACAACCCGCCAGATAAGCGCCCATCGCATTTACCTCACTAATTGCTTATACTGTAATGATTTACCAGTGCATTATAACGCAGAAACAGCGAACTTTCAAATAACAATTGAATATAACCATTTCGTTATTCATGCCCTATTTCAGCATCGTGCCGGTCTCTTCGAACCTGGTGTGGAAGGAGAAGCACTCCTTCAGCAGGTGAGGGGTCTGCACCGGCCCGCACTTTTCGAGGGCCCTGTGGTAGTAGTCCCAAAGCAGCGGCCGGTAGTCCGGGTGGGCGCAGTTTTCGATGATCCGCTCGACCCGTTCCTTCGGCGCCAGGCCTCTGAGATCCGCCAGACCCTGCTCGGTGACGATGACGTCCACGTCATGCTCGCAGCTGTCCACGTGGGTGACCATCGGGACGATGCTGGAGATCTTGCCGTCCTTGGCGGTGGAGGCGGTCATGAAGATGGTGAGGGCCGCGCCTCTCGCGTAGTCGCAGCTGCCGCCGATGCCGTTATAGACCCTCGTGCCCATCATGTGGGAGGAGTTCACGTTGCCGTAGATGTCCGCTTCGATAGCGGTGTTCATGGCGATGACGCCCAGACGCCGGATGACCTCGCCGTTGTTGCTGACCTCGGAGTCCCGCAGGACCACGTGGCGCTTGTAGAAGGAGAGGTTATCCATGAATCTGTCCATGTACTCCCGGGAGAGGCAGACGGAGGTGGCGGAGCAGTAGTCCGCCTTGCCGCAGTCGATCAGGTCCAGGATGGCGTCCTGCATGACCTCGGAGTAGAAGTTCAGGTGGGTGAAGTCGGAGGCTTTGAGGCCCGCGAGGACCGCGTTCGCCACATTGCCCACGCCGGACTGGAGCGGGAGGACGTCCGCGGAGAGGCGGCCGGCCTTCTTCTCGTCCTCCAGGAAGGCGACGATGTTGTCCGCGATCTTCTGGCTGACCTCATCCGGCTTGGCCAGGGCCCGCGGCATCTCGACGACCTCGGAGATCACCACGGCGGCGATCTTCTCAGGGTCGCAGTGGATGCAGGTGTCGCCGATGCGCTGGTCCACGGAGGTGATCGGGATCGGCTGCCGGGCCGGCGGGTCGTTCTGCGGATAGATGTCGTGGAGGCCTTCCAGCTCGGCCGGCTGGGTCAGGTTCATCTCCACGATGACCTTGTCCGCCATCTTGACAAAGGTGTCGCTGGCCCCGATGGCGGTGGTCGGCACGATGCCGCCGTCCTCGGTGATGGCGCAGGCTTCGATCAAAGCGATATCCACGTGGCCGTAGAAGCCGTAGCGGGTGTTCTGGGCCATGTCGCCCAGATGGGCGTCCTGATAGAGGACGCCGGTGTCGTTCAGCGTCTTCCGAAGAACCTTGCTGGTGATGTAAGGGGCGCGCTTGGCGATGACGCCGGCCTCGGCCAGGGTGGAGTCGATCTCTTCGCCGGTGGAAGCGCCGGAGAGGAGGGTGATCTTGACGTTCCTGCCTTCCTTCGCCTGGCGGGCCAGTTCCTTCGTGACCGCCTTCGGGCAGCCGGAAGGGGTGAAGCCGCTGACAGCGACGGTGAAGCCGTCCTCGATCATGGAGGCGGCCTGGTCCGCGGTGACGATGCGGTTCATGAGGCGCGGGCAGCGGATGCGGAAGGCCTCGCCGGCCTCCTGCCGGGCCTGGGCGATGCGCTCGCCTTCCTTCAGGGCCAGCATGTTCAGCTGCTCGGTGCCTGCCGGGATGTGCGCCTTGACCGCCTCCTGGAGGATCTCCTCCGGGAACAGGCCCAGGGTGGCGTTGATGGCGCCCACCGCCACGATGTTGGCGACCATGGACTTGCCGATGGTGTCCCGGGCGGTGCTCAGGATCGGCAGCGCCACCACGTTGTGGTCCTTCAGGGACTCAGGGATGGTCAGGGAGCTGTCGATCATGACGACGGTGGTGTCTTTGATTTCCGTACAGTACTTATCCAGGGAGTCCTGGTTCAGGGAGAGGAGGAAGTCCGGCGTGGTGACCTTGGAGTAATCCAGGTCGTGGCTGCCGATGATGGTCTCCGCCTTGCTGGTGCCGCCTCTGGCCTCCGGACCGTAGCTCTGGGACTGGAGCGCGTTCCGGCCCTCCAGGATCGCCGCGTCCGCGAAGATGATGCTGGCCAGGATGACGCCCTGTCCGCCGGAACCGGTGAAGCGCATTTCGATTTTCTGTTCTGCCATTGGTTACCTCCCCTGGGCCTGATCGATGATCTTCTGATACATATCCGTGAATTCCGGATAATCCTCTTCCTTCATGGTGCCGATGAAATACTTGCCTTCCCGTTCCTCCGGGGAGAGGGCGTCGTATTTCGCCCTGGTCATGCCGTTCTTCTGCTGGGCGAGCAGCATGTTCACCGCGTCGCCTTTTTTGTTCTTGCGGCCGTAGTAGGTCGGGCAGAGGGCCTGGCAGTCGATGAGGGAGAAGCCCTTGTGGAGGATGCCTTTTTTGATCTGGGCGATG
>CADCOV010000014.1 GCA_902803185.1 uncultured Eubacteriales bacterium | reverse complement strand
TGGCGTGGTCCGACAGGTTGAAGTAGACGTGGCCGGTGCTGTGGTATTTGATCGAGGTGATCTCGCCCTTCACCACCACGTTGCGGAGCAGCGGGTCGGTGGAGAGGAGCCTGCCGATGTATTCGTTCAGTTGGGATACCGTGACCGGTTTCAGCGCCATATGGCATCGCCTCCCAAAAGCGCGATCCCCACTGCGTTGTCCGAGGAGAGGACCGGGTCGCTGTAGATGATGTGATAGTCCCGCCCCAGGGTCCGTTCCACCATGGCGCGGAGCGCCGCGCTGGCGGAGACGCCTCCGGAGAACAGGAAGTCCCGGGTGCCGCAGCGGTCCCCCAGGTCCTTGACCAAAGCGCACATGGCCTCCCCGATCCGGTAGAACAGCACCGCGATCAGGTCCGCCGCTTCCTCCGGGGAACCGTAGCCCCGCTCCTCGACCAGGCGGAGGGCTTTGGTCTCGATGCCGGAGAGGTTGATCGTGCCGTCGGTCTCGCGGATCTTCGGAAGGTCCGAAAGACCGGCCGGCTTACGGCCGGTGAGCGCCGTGAGGGCGACCCGGTCCAGGGCCTCCCCCGCCGGAAACTGTGCATGGAGCGCCACGCCCACCCGGTCCAGGAGCTGGCCGAAGGAGATGTCGAGGCTCCCGCCCACGTTGGTCAGGCTGCCGTCCTCGAACAGCAGCGCTTCGGTGGTCCCGCCGGAGAAGTGGAAGGCGCAGAATCTTTTGCTGTCCTTGAGGTCCGTGTAGCGGCGGGCGGCCTCGATGTGCCCCTCCTGATGGGAGAAGGCAAAGCACGGGACGCCGTAGGCCGCGGCCAGGGCTCTCGCCTGTCCGTGACCCGCCAGGAAGACGGGCATGTAGGAACCCTCCACAGGCCTCGGCCTCGTGGAGACGGAGACCGCCCGGACCTCCTGTCCCCTGCAGAGGGGCAGGACCTTCTCCAGAAGGACCGGCAGATTCTCCACATGTTGAAAAAGGGCTTCCTGCTGCCTGAGGCCCCTTTTCCCCTCCGGTACGGTCAGAAGGATCCGTTCATCCGCCAGGATCCTGCCCTCCCGGTCTGTGACAGCGACGGAGGTCTTATAGTTGCTGGTGTCGATGCCGAGCGAAAGTTCTGCCATGCGTCAGGCCTCGGTCGTCTCCGCCGCGTCCTCCGCCGGCGCCGCTTCCGCAGCGGCCGCCTTCTCCCGGGCGACGGCGCCCAGGATGCCGTTGACGTACTTCGGGGAGTTCTCCTCGCCGTAACGCTTCGCCAGTTCCACCGCCTCGTTGATGGCGACGGAATCCGGGACCTCCTGCAGGAACAGGATCTCGCAGACCGCCAGCCTCAGGACCGCCAGGTCCGTCTTCGGCATGCGGGAGATGCTCCACTTGCGGGAGTGGTCGGTGATGGCCCGGTCGATCTCCTCCTTCTTGTTGCAGAGGAGCGAATACAGCTCTTCGCAATAGGCGGTCTGGTCCTCCTCCGGGTCCAGGTCTCTCAGATAGTTGGAACGGCTGTCGACGTCGAAGTCGTTCATCAGGTCCATCTGATAGTAGACCTTCATCATGGTCTCTCTGGCGTCAGTTCGAAACACTTTCTGTTTTTTCACTCTGATTCTCCTCGTATTCCACACCCTGTACGTGGATGTTGATCTCCTTGGCTGTGATGCCCGTGACCGATCTGATCCTGTTCGCCACGTGCTTCTGGAGCCTCCAGGCCAGCTGTGGGATCTGGGTCCCGAAAGCGACGTTGATGTAAAGGTCCAGGACGACGGTCTTCCCTTTCTCTGTGATCCTGACGCCCTTGCGGGTCAGGATGTCCTCCATGGAGATGACCCCCGGGATCTCCGTCACGGCGTCCGCGACGACCGCTGCGAGCACGTCGTCGGAGATGGTCACGGCCCCCGGCGTCTCTTCGTTGATCCGGTTCATAGGCAGCACCTCGACTTCGGTGAAATTATATCATTATTGCGGGTCCTGCGCAAGCAGGCGCTCCCGGATGTGCTCCCCCGCCTCTTCGATCTCCGCCCTGAGCTCCCGGGCCGAGATCCGGGTCGCCCCGTTGGCGAAGACGTTCATCTGCTCCAGCCGGTCGGAGGTGGCGACGGTGATCCGCTCCTTCGCCGCGTGGGCGAAGACATACTTCTCGATGTAGCTGTCCGCCGTCTCGTTCTCACCGGTGAAGACCACCTCGATCCCCAGCACCTCCTCGCTGTGGGCGATGCCGTCCTTGCGGCGGTAGGCGTCGAAGACCAGGATGATCCGGTGGTCCGTATAGGTCCCGAACTCCGCCAGGAGCTCCGTCAAAGCATCCCGGGCGGATCCCACGTCCGACTCCGAAAGCTCCCTGAGCTCGTCCCAGGCGAAGATGACGTTGTAGCCGTCCACGATGAGGATCTTCTCCCCGTTCGCGTTGTTGAGGCCTTTGGTGCTCCCCCTGTAATTGGAATCGTCCGTCCGCTTCGCCCGGATGGTCCGCTTGGCCTTGGTCTTCCGCTCTCCCCGGCTGCCGTAGGTCATCCGGAAGATGGCCTCCAGCTCCTTGAGGGAGATCTCCTGCCTGCGGGACGGTCCGGAAGGCGCTTCCTCCGCCGGCCGCTCCGCGGTGACGAGGGGCAGATGCATGTGTTCCTCCACCTCGTCCCATGGCACCAGCACGGCGGCGCCCCCGTGGCAGAACACGGAGGAAGACGGATCCTCCAGATCCCGGTCCGGGTCGTACCCGGCGGCCGCGATCACCTCCGCCTCGTCGTGGCACGGGCCGTAGCCCTCCATCTGGTAGAGGATGGTGCCGGTCCCGCCGGTCAAAGAGGCCAGCTCCGCCCGGAATCCGGACACGGTGCTCACCGGGATGATCCCCTTGAGGACGCCCCGGTCCCCCGCCGTCAGCTGCTCCTCCACGGTCCCGGACCGCTGCAGAAGCTCAGAGGAGACCCGTCCCGCATAGACGAGGGGCACCTCCGCCTCAAACCGGTAGTACGGTTCCAGGACCCGGCTCTCCGCCTTCCTGAGGCCCTGCCGGAGGGCCCTTAAAGTCGCCTCCCGGAAATCGCCGCCCTCGGTGTGCTTGACGTGGTCCCGGCCGGTCAGAAGGCTGATCCTGACGTCCGTCAGCGGCGCCCCAAGCAAGACGCCCCGCAGAAGATGGTTCTCCAGGGCGGAGAACACCGCGCTCTGCCGCTGGGCGGAGAGCACGTCCTCGCTGCAGGCGCTCTCGAGGACGATCCCGCTCCCGGCCGGCAGCGGTTCGATCAGAAGATGGACCTCCGCGTAATGGCGCAGGGGCTCGAAATGCCCCACGCCCTCGGCGGCGGTCAAAACGGTCTCTCTGTAGGAGACCGACTCGTCGGCGAATCCCACCCGGATCCCGGTCTTTCTCAGGATCAGATCCGCCAGGGTCTGCATGTGGACGTCTCCCATGACACCCACACGGATCTCCCGTTTCTCCATCTGGTAGGACAGGGAGATTTCCGGCAGCTCTTCTTCGATGGTCTTGAGGTCCTTCAAAAATCCGTAGAGGTCCACGGTATCCGGCAGCACCAGGCGGTAGCTGAGTGCGCTCTTCCCGCCTGAGCCGGCCCTGTCTTCCTCCAGACCGAGGCCGCTTCCCACCCGGGTGTTCTCCGGGCCCAGCAGGGCGCAGACGTCACCGGCTTCGGCTTCCGCGAGGGTCTCGTACCGGAGGCCGCTGTAGCGGCGGATCTCGCTCACCTTCTCGCCGCCCACCATCTCCCGGACCTTCAGGGTCCCGCCGGTGATCTTGACGTGGGTCATGCGGCGGCCCTTCTCGTCCCGGCTGATCTTATAGACCCTGGCGGCGAAGCTCTCGCCGTATTCCGCCGGGCTCATCAGGGCGGCAAGGCCGCTAAGCAGCGCCTCCACGCCGTCGTCGTTCAGGGCGGAGCCCGCAAAGAGCGGGAACAGAAGGCTCCTTCCCACGAGGCTGCGGATATCATCTAAGCCGAAGGCGCCCTTCTCCTCGTAGACCGCCAGGGCCTCGTCGGAGGTGAAGGCCACCGCCTCGGCTTCCTCGCCCGTGAGCGGGAAGGCGGCGGGATCCAGCGGAAGGATCCCGGAGGACAGCTGCTCCAGCCCCTCCCGGACCGCGGCGCTGTCGTAGCCCGCCAGATCGGTTTTGTTCACGAAGACGAAGGTCGGGATGCGGTGGCTGCGGAGGGATTCCCAGAGCTGGGCCGTCCGTCCGGAGACGCCGTCGGTCCCGGAGACCACGAGCACCGCCGCGTCCAGGATCTCCAGGGATCTTGCGGTCTCGGCGGAGAAATCCACGTGCCCCGGGGTGTCCACCAGCGTCACCTCAAAACTGCCCAACGGAAAGACCGCGGAGCGCGAAAAGATCGTGATGCCCCGCTGCTTCTCCAGTTCATCCGTATCGAGAAAGGCATCACCGTGATCGACTCTTCCTCGACGTTCGGTGATGCCTCTGTGATAGAGTATGCATTCGGAAAGAGTCGTCTTGCCGGCGTCGACCGCGGCAAGGATGCCGAGACTGACCCTATTGCTCCTCATTATTCTCCTCTTCCTCCGTCTCCGGCAGGATCTCCAGGCGCACGCTCTCGATCCGGCGTTCCTTGACGGACTGGATCGTGAACAGGTAGTTGCTGTAGCGGATCGCCCGGCCCGTGGCGTCCTCTCCCGGGATCTCCCCGAGGAGGTCGATGATCAGGCCGCCGATGGTCTCGCTGTTTTCCGAGTACAGGTGGAGGCCCAGGTCCTCGTTGAGGTCGTCCAGGTCCGCCTTACCATTGATGATAAATGTATTATCGTTTATCTTGTTAACTTCTTCCTCTTCTTCGTCGTATTCGTCGTCGATCTCGCCCATGACCTCCTCGATGATGTCCTCCATGGTGCAGATGCCGCTGAAGCCGCCGTACTCATCGATCAGGATGGCGATGTGCTGGCGCTCCCGCTGCAGCTCGAAGAACAGGGAGTCGATGTTCTTGGTCTCCGGGACGAAATACGGCGGACGGAGGATGGATTTGATGTCGACGTTGTCGAACCCCTCTTCCCTGGCTTTGATCAGGTAGTCCTTGATGTGGAGGATGCCGATGATGTTGTCGGAGTCGTCCTCGCAGACCGGGATCCTGGAATAGCGCATCTCCATCAGCTCGTCCAGATACTCTTCCGGCGGATCGTTGATGTCGATCAGGAAGACGTCGGTCCGCGGGGTCATGATCTCGTAGGCCAGCTCGTCGTCGAACTCGAAGATGGAGTTGATCATCTTCTTGCCCTCTTCCTTGATCTCACCGCGCTGCTGTCCCGCCTCCAGCAGGGACATGACCTCCTCCTCGGAGAAGCGGTTCATCTCGATCTTCGTCTGCTGCCGGAACAGCTTCAGCACGATGTCCGTGATGAAGGTCAGGACGAAGACCACCGGATACATCAAAAACATGAGCCCGCTGTCGAAGCCGGAGAACTTGAGCGCCACGGCCTCCGCCCTCGGGATCGCGATCTTCCGCGGGAAGAGCTCTCCCATGGTCAGGATGACCAGAAGGTACACGGCTGCGCTGAGGTAGTCGTTGAACGGGAGCATGATGGCGGCGCAGGTGCCGATCACGATGCACAGGTAGCTCAGCACCCGGTTGGTGTAGGTGCAGCGCAGGGGCTTTTTGACGATCTCCGCAGCCCGTTTGGCGGCGGGATCCTTCCCCTCCTCCGCCTTCAGCATCAGCTTGTTGACGTTCACGTTGCTGTAGGCGGTGTTGCAGAGCACGAGCAGTGCGTTGAATACGATGGAGCACGCGATGATCGCGTAAAGCAGGTATAAAGGTATGTTGTCGGGGTCTGACATATGGGTCTCCTTACTTTTCTGAGGTGCGTTTTCGGAACATATATTGCGGCCCGACCGGATGGTCGACCGGGATCGCCAGCATCTGCTGCGGGTGCGGTGCTGCGGTGAGTGGCTCGCCGGTCTCCGCGTCCCGCATGGACGTCAGGGTCATGGTGAAAAAGTCGGCGCCGGGACCGAAGACCTCGATCTCGTCCCCCAGCACCATCTTGTTCCGCTGTTCCACGAGGGCGACGCCGGTCTCAGGATCGTAGCTCTTGACGAGCCCGGTGAAGGCGTAGTCCCTGACGTAGGTGGCGGAGCGGTAATTCTGGGCGGTCTCATCCGCCTTGCCGTAGTAGAAGCCTCTCGTGAACTCCCGGTGGCTGACCTTGGAGAGCTCTCTGCAGCACCAGTCCGCAGTCTCCTCGTCCAGCCTTCCCTCGTACCAGGCGTCGATGGCCTTCCGGTAGGCGGAGACGACGGTGGCCACGTAGAAGATGCTCTTCATGCGGCCTTCGATCTTGAGGGACCTGACCCCGGCTTCAGCCAGATCGCCGATCCGGTCCACCATGCACAGGTCCTTGGAGTTCATGATGTAGGTCCCCCGGGCGTCCTCCTCGATTGGGAAGTACTCTCCCGGCCGCTTCTCCTCCTCGAGGACGTATTTCCAGCGGCACGGGTGGGCGCAGTTGCCCCGGTTGGAGTCCCTGCCCGCCATGAAGCTGCTGAGGAGGCACCGGCCGGAATAGCTGATGCACATGGAGCCGTGGACAAAGCTCTCCAGCTCCACCTCCGCCGGGACCATCTCCCGGATCTTCCGGCTCTCCTCCAGGGAGAGCTCCCTGGCCCGGACCAGCCGCTCCATGCCGAACTGCTGCCAGAAGCGGGCGGTCCGGTAGTTCGTCAGGTTGGCCTGGGTGGAGAGGTGCAGCACAGCCTGCGGGATGATCTCCCGGATCAGGGTGGCCACCCCCGGGTCCGAGACCAAAAACGCGTCTATGGGCAGGTCTTTGATCTCCTCAAGGTAAGAGGCGAGCGGTTCGATATCCTCGTTGTGGGCGAAGATATTGACCGTCATATAGCATTTCGCGCCTCGCTCGTGGGCGAAGTCCAGGCCTTCCCGGATCTCCGGGACGGTGAACCCGTCCGCGCCTGCCCGGAGGCTGAACATCTTGCCGCCGAAGTAGACGGCGTCCGCGCCGTAGAGGACGGCGATCTTCAGTTTTTCGAGGTCGCCCGCCGGGGCGAGCAGCTCGAGTCGATCCATGGCGATCATCCTTTATATACGCTGAAAGCCAGTCCGTCTCCCACGTCCAGCAGCGTGGTCGTCAGCTTCTCGTGTTCCGTGATGTATGCGAGGAATTCCCGCATGTGTTTTTTGGCGCTGTGGTGCTTGCGCCTGTGGTCGATGCCGTCGGTCACCGTGTTCCCCCGCTGGAAGATATCGTCGGAAAGAAGCACCGCGCCGGTCCGGCAAAGCGGCAGCGCGGCATCGAGGAAGGCCTTATAATGGCCCTTGGACGCGTCGATGAAGACCAGGTCGAAGGGAGCACCCCCCTCCTCCCCGATGGTCGTGAGGCCCGCGAGCCCATCCGCTTCTATGAGCCGCACCCTGTCCGAGACGCCAAAGGTCCTGAAGTATCCGGCGGCCGCCGCTGCGGCGAACTCGTCCTTCTCGATGGTGACGATCTCCGCCTCGGGGCAGCTCCTGGCAAAGAAGATGGCGGAATACCCAAAGGCCGTGCCGATCTCCAGGATCCGCTTCGGCCGGAATGCGGCGAGAAAGGTCCCTAAGAACATCTCCGTCTGCCGGCGGATGATGGGAAAGAGCTCCTCCTCCGCCGCCTGCCGCATCATGGCAAGATCCTCCCAGGGACAGCGGTAGAAGCCGTCCAGGTAGTCCCGCATCTCCTGCAGGGTCAGGTCACGTTCAGTCATTATTCTGCTCGTTCAGATAC
>CADCOV010000013.1 GCA_902803185.1 uncultured Eubacteriales bacterium | reverse complement strand
GCGGCTGGCTCACCGCCTGGAGAGCCTACGCCTGCCGGGTCCGGGGACAGCTCCCGGAAGCGGCGGAGCGGTATCGGCAGGTGGATTTCGAGGAACTGCCGGGTCCGGGACTTCCTGTCTGCTGGCATCTGCAGGCTTTCGCGGAGTGCCTGGAGCAGCTGGCACTCCCGGAGGAAGCGGCGGCAACCTGGAGGCGGCTGGCGGACTACCTGCTGGAGGACTGCGGCGGCGATGCGGAAATGGCCGGCGAATACAGCGAGCGCTTCGGCCTGGGACTGGCGCCGGAGATCCTGGAGGCCGCGGCAAAATCGCTTTGATGAATTGCCGTAATATTGTATAATAATAGGTAATGGCAGCGCTGCGGCGCGGGCAAAATGAAGAGAAAGAGAGTACGGAATGGAAAGATATCTGGGAGAGAACACGCCGAAGCTGGGCTTTGGCCTGATGAGACTGCCGAAGCTGGCGGATAAGTCCATTGACATCGAGCAGGGCAAGGTGATGGTGGACCGGTTCATGGAGGCCGGCTTCACATATTTTGATACGGCTTACGTCTACACCGGCTCCGAGGCGGCGACCAAGGAGATCCTGGTGGACCGCTATCCGCGGGAGAGCTACACCCTGGCCACCAAGATCAACGCCGGCGAGTGGTGCGGCGCCACCGACGCGGAGAAGTGCAAGGCGGAGTTCGAGGAGAGCCTTAAGCGTACCGGCGCGGGATATTTTGATTACTACCTGCTCCACGCCCTTGGCGCGAAGAACAAGGAAAGATACGACGCCTTCGGCATCTGGGATTTCGTCAAAGAGAAGAAGGAGCAGGGCCTGGTCAAGCACTGGGGCTTCTCCTTCCACGACACCCCGGCCGTCCTGGACCAGCTGCTGACCGAGCATCCGGATGCGGAGTTCGTGCAGCTGCAGCTGAACTACGCGGACTGGGAGGATCCGGAGAACCGCTCCCGGGAGTGCTATGAGGTCGCCCGCAAGCACGGCAAATCCGTGGTCGTCATGGAGCCGGTGAAGGGCGGCACCCTGGCCAAACCGCCGCGGGCCGTGGCAGAGCTGCTGAAGGCCGCGAACCCTGAGGCCTCCCCGGCATCCTGGGCCATCCGCTACGTGGCTTCCCTGGACGGCATCCTGACGGTGCTCTCCGGCATGTCCACGACCGCCCAGATGGAGGACAACATCTCCTTCATGAAGGACTTTAGGCCTTTGGATGAGGAGGAGCAGAAGACGATCGCTGCGGCCCAGAAGGCCCTGGCGGAGGTGGATCAGATCAAATGCACCGCCTGTCGCTACTGCGCAGACGGCTGCCCGATGGAGATCAACATCCCTGGCATCTTCGCGGCGATGAACCGCTACAAGATCTGGGAGGACGAGGCCGGCGCCAGGCAGGAATACGAGCAGGCCACCAAGGACAAGGGCAAAGCCTCCGACTGCATCCAGTGCGGCCAGTGCGAGGCTGCCTGCCCGCAGGGCCTGCCGATCATCGAGCGCCTGCAGGAGTGCGCGGCATTCTTTGAGTAGGTGTTAGAGGAACTATGGAACAAAAGGAACTGAAATCACTGCTGGAGCGGGTGGCCGCCGGGGAGCTCTCCTCGGATGAGGCGCTGCTCCAGCTGAAGGAAGCGCCCTTCGCCAAGGGCTACGAGGACCTGGGGTTCGCCAAGATCGACAATCACCGGGCCCTCCGCCAGGGCGCTGCAGAGGTGATCTACGGCGCGGGCAAAACGCCGGAGCACATCCTCGCCATCACGGAGAAGATGCGGGAGCGGGGCCAGAAGTGCATCCTGGTGACCCGCACGGCGCCTGAGGCAGCAGCCCTGCTGCAGGAGCGCTTCCCGGGGGCCTTCTACGAGCCTCTGAGCAAGGTCGTCATCATCGGCGAGAAGCCGGTGCCGGACGGCCTCGGCACGGTGGTCGTCGCCACCGGCGGCACCAGCGACATCCCGGTGGCGGAGGAAGCCGCTTTGACCGCGGAGGTCCTGGGCAGCAAAGTCACCCGCCTCTACGACGTGGGCGTCGCGGGCCTGCACCGCCTGCTGGACCACAAAGAAGACATCATGAGTGCCAAGGTCATCATCGCCATCGCGGGGATGGAGGGCGC
>CADCOV010000012.1 GCA_902803185.1 uncultured Eubacteriales bacterium | reverse complement strand
GTCGCCGATGTTCTCCTTCAGCGCTGCCCGGATCTTCGCGTCGGTCTCCGCGTCCACCGCGGACAGAGAGTCGTCGAACACCATGATCGGCGCCCGGCGGATCAGCATCTGGGCCACCGCGGCCCGCTGTTTCTGGCCGCCGGACAGGGTCACGCCCCGCTCGCCCACGAAGGTATTGAACCCCTCCTTGAACCGGGCGATGGTGTCTTCCAGCGCCGCGATCCTGGCCGCCCGCCGCACGTCCTGCATGGTGGTGTTCCGGGCCGCGATCCGGATGTTCTCCGACAGCGACCGGCTGAACAGGTATGGTTCCTGCAGGACCATGCCGATGTTGGTGCGCAGGTAGTCCGCTTTGATATCGGCGATGTCCACCCCGCCGATGGTGATCTTCCCCGCCTCCGGCGGCAGCTCGTACAGACGGTCCATCAGGTACATCAAAGTGGACTTCCCGGAGCCGGTACCGCCGAGGATGCCCACGGTGCTGCCGGCTTTGATCGTGAGGTCGATGTCGTGCAGGACCTCGGCGGTGCCGTTGTCGTACTGGTAGGACACGTGGTCGAAGACGATGTCCGCGTGCATGTCCGGGCAGACGGCGCCCTCACGGTCCCGCTCCGCCTCGCTGTTCATGATGTAGCGCAGACGCTCCAGGGAGATGCCCGCGCGGCTCATGTTGGCGATGACCCGGCCCAGCATACGGACCGGATAGGTCAGCAGGTTGTTATACGAAATGAAGGCGATGTACTCGCCCGGGGTCAGCTGTCCGTGGACGCAGAGCCAGGCGCCGTAGCAGATGACCGCCAGCAGCTGGCTGTAGGAGAAAAAGTCGCCGAAGGACCAGAAGGCCGCCATCAGGCGCATCAGCCTGGTCCAGAGCCGGGTATAGCCTTCGTTGCGGTGCTCGAACCGCTCCCGCTCGTACTGCTCCCGGCCGAAGGCCCGCACCACCCGGACGCCGGTCAGGTTCTCCTGGGCGATGGAGGACACCACGCCCTCCTCCTCGTCCGCCTCCAGGAACCGCTCGCCGATCTTCTTGTGGAAGAACAGGCTGTAGCAGATGATGACCGGGATGAACACGGCCGATACCAGCATCAGCCCCGGATGGATGGAATACATGAACCAGAGGGCCATCAGGATCAGCACGATGACTCTGAGGAGCGAGGTCAGGTGCTCCGACAGGAAGGTCTTGATCATCTCCACGTCGGAGGTGCAGCGCTGGATGATATCGCCGGTGTGATTCTCGCTGTGCCACTTGAACGGCAGCTGCATGATATGGCCGAACAAAGTGTCCCGCATGCGCTTGACCAGGGTCTCCGCGCCGGTGGCGTTGTTCAGGCGGAACAGGAACCGGCAGGCCATGCTGCCCAGGGCGACGCCGATGACCAGGAGGGCCACCGCCCAAAGGTGCTCCTTCACCCAGAGCGTGCCGCCGAGCCCCGCGATCCAGCCGCGGACCCAGTCCGGCAGCGTGTCCTCCGCACTTCCCAGCACCGAGTCCACGGTGTAGCCGATGATCCTCGGGTTCACCAGGTCCAGCACGGAAACGAGGGCAGCAAAAGAGATGGCCAAAGCAAAGTAGCGCTTGGAGCCCCTCAGAAAATAGAAAAGCAAACTTGTATTGGTTGGAAAACGGTCCTTCTTCATCATACCCTTCCCCGGGGCACCGGGGCCCCGTGTCCTTGTATCATACCCCATCTATCCCCCGCCGTCCAGCGGGAGCCCGCATTTCCAAAAAGAAACGGGTACCGCAAAAGCGATACCCGTCCGGTACACTGTGTGAAAACGCCTTTGCGGCGCGGCTCGTTACAGCTTGTAGGTCTGGAACTTCTCGACGGTTCCTTCCTCTTCCTTGAACTCGTACTCGTTGCCCGGCAGGATGGCGTTGACCACGATGCCGACGATGGCCGCGATGGCGAGACCGGACAGGGAGATGGTGGCGGAACCGACATTAAAGCTGATGCCGCCGGTGGCGTTGAAGCCCAGCGCGCAGACCAGGATCAGGGCCGCGATGATGGTATTTCTGGATTTCGTGAAGTCCACCTGGTTCTCGACCACGTTGCGGATGCCGATCGCGGAGATCATGCCGTACAGGATCAGGGAGACGCCGCCGATGGTGGCAGCCGGGATGCTCTCGATGACGAAGGCGATCTTCGGGATGAAGGACAGGATCACAGCGAAGATGGCAGCGATGCGCACGACCCATGGATCATAGATCTTGGTCAGAGCGAGAACGCCGGTGTTCTCACCGTAGGTGGTGTTGGCCGGAGCGCCGAAGGCGGAGGCCAGCATGGTGGCAAGGCCATCGCCAAGGAGGGTCCTGTGGAGGCCCGGATCGGCGATGTAGTTTTTGCCGGTGGTAGCGCCGATGGCGGTGATATCACCGATATGCTCCATCATGGTCGCCAGCGCGATCGGCATGATGGTGATGATGGCAGAGAGATCGAACTTCATGATCATGATCGGCGGGAGGCCGACGAGCTTCGCGTAGGCGAAACCGGAGAAGTCCACCTCACCCATGGCGATGCCGACGATGTAGGAAGCGACGACGCCCAGGATGATCGGGATGATCTTCAGCATTCCCTTGCCCCAGATGTTGAAGACGATGACGACGACGAGGGCGACCAGCGCGACGATCCAGTTGGTCTGGCAGTTGTTGATCGCGGACGGGGCCAGGATCAGGCCGATGGCGACGATGATCGGGCCGGTGACGACCGGCGGGAAGAACTTCATGATCTTGCGGGCGCCGAAGGCTTTGATCAAAGCAGCCATGACGACGTAGACGAGGCCGGCGCAGAACACGCCGCCGCAGGCGTACGGGAGCATCTCCGTGTTGGAGGAGCCGTCCTCGAGGAGCGGCGCCACGGCGGCATATCCGCCGAGGAACGCGAAGGAGCTGCCCAGGAAGGCCGGGACCTTGCCCTTGGTGAGCAGGTGGAACAGCAGTGTGCCGAGGCCGGCCATCAGCAGGGTGGTGGCGACCGGAAGGCCGGTGAGGATCGGGACCAGGATGGTGGCGCCGAACATCGCGAAGGTGTGCTGCAGGCCGAGAATGAGCATTTTCGGCACGCCCAGCTGCCTGGCATCATAGATGCCGTCGTTCAGATTCTGATTTTTCTCTGACATACTTTCTCTCCTTGAATAAACCGTGGATAATAACGTGAAAGTCCATCCCCTTAAAGGTCGTAGATGTCCACTGCCGGCAGCCGGCTCTCCTCGTCCAGATCCACCCGGATCGTCTCCGTGTGGGAGGATGGGACGTTCTTGCCGACGTAATCCGCCCGGATCGGCAGTTCCCGATGGCCCCGGTCGATCAGCACCGCCAGCTGGATGGTCGCCGCCCTGCCGTGATCCGACAAAGCGTCCATCGCCGCCCGGGCCGTCCGTCCCGTATAGAGCACATCGTCGACGAGCACCACATTCTTGCCGCTGATGTCGCACGGAAGCGACGTCAGAGAGGTCTCCGGCACGCCGTTCTCCTCCCGCAGCGCCAGGTCATCCCGGTGCCGGGAGATGTCCAGGATGCCGAAGGGCACTTCCGTCCCCTCGATCTCCCTGAGGTTCGCCGCGATCTGCTTCGCCAGCGGGATCCCGCCCTTGGCGATGCCCAGCACCACCACGTCCTTCACACCGTCGTTGCGCTCGGTGATCTGGTGGGAGATGCGCTTCAGCGCCCTCACGATATCCTGCGCGGTCATGAGTCTGGACTTGAACTTCATGGCTCCTCCCCCGCGGCTCTCCGCAGCTCCTCCTACAGCAAAAATGTCCGGCCTGAGGCCGGACAAGATGATGGTGACAAACGCGTTATTCCCACTCTTGTCGGCATCTCGGTACCGACTTAAAGATGTTCTTTCACCCGTAATGATACAAGATAGGAGGCGGTGTGTCAAGGTGGATTTGACGATCAAAACTGATAGACAGTTGCCTCTGCAAGGAATATAATCTTAACAGGATATTACCTGAAAATAAGGAGGATACGCACATGGATGAATCTTACGTCAGATCGATCGGCGCCACCCTGCCGGAAGAACTGCTCCGCCTGAAGTACGCGGGATATTTTGATGAGTTCGAGAAGCGGGCCCAATACCACCTGGACCGCGAGGATCTGCCGGACCTGGTCAAGCAGCACATCGAGCTGGAGCTCTACAACTGCCGCACCATCAAGGACCAGTATCCGCTGACCGAGGCCGCCGTCGTGAAGAAGATCGCGTCCTATTGCCCGGGCTTCACCCAGGAGGATTTTGACCGCCGGGCCGGAGACACCGACTGGATCTTCATCAACGGCAAAAAGCGCTACGCCGACATGACCGTCGACGCTCTCTTCATCACCAGCAAAGAGCTCAGAGAATGGCCGGGCAGCACCTACCCGAAGAGCACCGGCGCCTTCCTGCTGGGCGTCAGGAACCGGATGCGTGCCCAGGGCAAGCTCTCCGTGACCTCAGATGTCGAGTTCACCGGCACCATCGATCCGAAGGCGGCCGCCGGCCACACCCTGAAGGTCCACCTGCCGTTCCCTTCCCCGCTGGCGAAGAGCATGTCCGGCATCGAGCTCCTTTCCTCCAGCGAACCATGCTATATCGCGCCGGAGACCGCCCTGCAGCGCACCGCCTACTTCGAGGCGGACGGCGACAAGACCCGCAAGTTCTCCATCAAAGTCAGAGCCACCATGACCCAGGACTACATGAGCTTTGAGGACATGCTGAAAGCCGGTCAGGAGACCACCCCGGCGAAGGAGCGCCGCCTGCGCAAGCAGATCCGCCCTTCCGACCTGGAGGAGAAGATCCCGCACTACGTCTTCAGCCCAGCCCTCCGCTCCCTCTCCGAGAAGATCGTGGGCGATGAGACCAACAAGACCCTGATCGCCAAGAAGATCTACGACTGGATGGTCAAATACTACGACTACGCCTACGTCAGGGATTACGCTTTGATCGACAACATCGGCGAGTACTTCGCCATCCGCGGCCGCGGCGACTGCGGCATCCAGGCGTCTCTCTTCATCACCCTCTGCCGCCTGAACGGCATCCCGGCGAGATGGGAGTCCGGCATCACCACCGACGAAGGCGGCGGCATGCACGACTGGGCGCAGGTCTACCTGGAAGGCGTCGGCTTCCGCCCGGTGGACTGCTCCTACGGCAACGGCATGAAGCGCCGGAACATGCCGGAGGAATGCGACTTCTACTTCGGCAACATGGACCCGTACCGCTGGGTCTGCAACACCGACTTCCAGGAGCCGTTCGATCCGCCTAAGTCCTTCTACCGGGTCGACCCGTACGACAACCAGTGCGGCGAGGCCGAGACCGAATGCGGCATGCTGACCCGCAAGGAGTTCCACCCACGCCGCAAGATCACCAACCAGATCGAGAAATAGGAACAAAACAAACTGCCGCCCCGGGAGACCGGGGCGGTTTTCTGTTAGGCGGGGGCGTCGGCGATCCTGGGGGTGAGAAAATCGTTCGGCAGCACCTGCGATCCAATGGATGGGCGTCTGATCGGCGCCGTTTTTTCAGGTTCGGCGCCCGCCGGAGGCGTGAAGCGGTGAAAATTGCTGCCGGGCTGCCTTCATCCAATGGATGGAGCCTTAAGCGGCGGCAGTTTTTATGATCTGGCGCTTCAGACATATCCGAAATGGAAAATCTTCTTTGCCTGCTGCCTTCTTCCAATGGAT
>CADCOV010000011.1 GCA_902803185.1 uncultured Eubacteriales bacterium | reverse complement strand
TGGTGAGAGCGGGAGGAGCGGTGAATGGACTGTTTGACTGAACGGATGAAAAAAAGGGGTACAGAGGGGCCGCGGCTAGGCAACCGGCGCGGCTCCGCGTCCATCTTCCTGATGATCTTCTTCACGATCATGGTCGGGATGGTGATGACCTTCGTCTACCAGGCGAGGGAGAAGGCGGTCGGCGCGGCAGCGGACTGCCTTTGCCCGCTTTGGGCTTCCTCCGTCCTGGGAAAGTACGACAGGGATCTCTACGACCGGTTCGGCCTGTTCGCCTTCCAGGGGGACGAGGCGGACGTGGAACAGATGGTCCTGGATCTGGCGGACTACTCCTTCGGTGAGAAGCGGTATGCGGACGTGGATGGCTGCAGCGCGGGGCTGTCGGCCTATTCGCTGGGAGATCCGGACAACCTGGAACCCCAGCTCCGCAGCTGCGTGCTGGCTGAGCTCCTGACCCCCGGGACGGAGGAGATCGCGCTCCCGCCGACGGGGAGCAGAGGGGAGCTTTTGATCGACCAGGTGTCTGACCGGGAGATCCTGAACGGAGGGATCATCAAGGGTCTGCCGTCCTACGGCAGGACCAACGACAGCCTGCTGGACAGGGCCGCCTCCTTCTTCCGGGATCTCAGTTCCGCGGGAGAGCTGATCAGGGAGGGCACCGACGCCTGGATCGCAGGACGGTACATAGACCGCAGGTTCCACCATCTGCTGGACGCCAGGAGAGAGGACGACTCCTTCTTCCTTTGCGAGCAGGAGTACCTGATCTGCGGGAAGATGTCGGATACGGAGAACCTCAAGGGCACCAGGAGTCGCATCCTGGCGGTGCGGGAGGCCCTGAACCTGGCCTATCTCAACACGGACGAGGAGAAAAGGGACGCAGCCCTCGCGGCGGCGGAGCTCCTGACGCCGGGCCCTGCGGCGGCGCTGACGATGGAGGGGATCCTGGCGGCCTGGGCGCTGGCGGAGAGCTATAACGACTATAAGCTTTTGATCCACGGGAAACCGGTGCCGATGATCAAGGACGCCTCCTGCTGGGCCATCGATCTGGATGCGGTCACGGAGAACCGGGAGGAAGGGTATATAGACACGGGCTGCCGGCGGGGGGACAGCTATGAGGATTACCTCGCCGCTCTGATCTACCTTCTCGGGGAGAACAACAAGTATCTCAGGATGATGGACCTGATCCAGATCGACATGCGGTACTGCTATAACGGGGATTTCCTCGTCAAGGAGTGCTGGACGGGACTGGATCTTTCCGTCACCGTGAACGGAAAGGCCCACGAAGCGAGGGACAGCTATGAGTGACAGCAGAGGAGGCAGGGGCTCGAAGAGGGGCTCCTATATCGTGGAGACGTCGATCCTGTTCCCGGCGTTTTTGATCGGCCTCATGCTGCTCCTCTCCATCATCCCGGCCATCGCGGCGGCGGAGGCGGAGGTGTTCGCGGCTGCGGACCAGCTCAAGGGAGCGGATCTCAGGGCGGCCTTCGTGCAGAGCAGGCCCGCGGAGGAGATCGCCATGTTCGTCCGCCTGCAGCAGGAGTCTGCCTTCGATGCGGTCTACATCAGGCGGTTCCAGTATCTGCACAGCGCGGACGGAGAGGAGGACCTGATCTCGGTCTCCTTCCGGGGCATCTCGGGAAGCGGGAACCCGATGGGAAGGATCTCGAGGATCGTCTTCGACGGGAACGTGAGGTCCCGGGCCTTCACCGGCGCGGTCTACGGCGGAGACGGAGATCCGGACGCCTTTTCGCGCAATGAGGAGAGCGATCCGGTCTACGTGTTCCCGGCAAGGGGGGAGCGCTACCACTGCAGGAGCTGCCCGTTCCTGAACCCGGCCAGCGAGAGGACCTACCTCACGGCGGCGCTGCGAAGGCGGTTTCGGCCCTGCACCATCTGTAACAGCGAGGCCTGTGCCATCGGGGACATGGTCTACTGTTTCTACACGGACGGGGAGGTCTACCACGTGGGCACCTGTCCACAGGTGGATAAGTTCTATATCGTCATGGAGCGGGAGGATGCGATCCGGAAGGGGTACACGCCCTGCGGCACCTGCGGAGGATGAGATGAAGGATATCGTGACGCTGCCCGATGATGGGCTGAAGTTCAAAGACTACCAGCGGGAGATCCTGAGCCGGAGCCTGTGCGGCTTCTTCCTTCCGGTCACCTTCCTGACCTCGGTCAGAGAAGGAAAGCCGGTGGTGCGGGCCTGCAGCGCGGACAGGACGGGCTATACGCCCCTGGAGGCGCGGGAGCGGATCGGCGGGAAGCTCTGCCACCTGCTGCTCACGGGGATCCTGACCGGGATCAGGGAGGCGGCGAACTGCTATCTCTTCCCGGGAGATTACCGACTGACGGCGGGGACGGTCTGCTTCAGCGAACGGGAGGAGCGGGTGCGCTGCCTGTTTCTGCCCTCCGGGAGGGACCGCACCTATCCGGCGGTGGATCTCGCGGAGGAGGCGGGGATCGCCCTGGATGGGCTTAGGGAGGAGCTCTCCGGCCGGTGCGACCCGGAGGCGGCGGAGGACCTCAGGAAGATCGCTTCGCTCCTTCGGAGCCGCAGGGGCGGGATCGATACGGCGCTGCTTTCGGTCGCGAGGATGAAGAGGCGCGCCGGGGAAGAACGGGTTGATTTGAAGAGGGATTTCGTATAGGATAATATATTGAGATAATATTTTTCCATTGAAGAAAGGCCTTCTATGATCCCACTTTCCACGCGTATGCGGCCGACGACCTTAGACGAGTTCGTCGGGCAGAAGCACTTCATGTACAAGGGGTCGCTGCTGTACAACGCGATCCGGAACAAGACCTTCGATTCCGCCATCTTCTTCGGCCCTTCCGGGACCGGGAAGACGACCCTGGCCCGCATCATCGCGAACGCCATGGACGGTACCTTCACGGAGATCAACGCGTCGACCACCGGTACCAAGGAACTGAAGGAACTGATCGAACAGGCCAGGCTGCGGTACTACGGGCTGGAGAACCGCTCCACCTACGTTTACATCGACGAGTTCCACCGCTGGAACAAGCTCCAGCAGGACTCCCTGTTGAAGGCGCTGGAGGAGGGCGTGCTCCGGTTCATCGGCAGCACCACGGAGAATCCGTATTTCGCGGTGAACAATGCGGTCCTCAGCCGGGTCAGGAATATCTACGAGTTCAAGCGTCTTGAGAAAGAGGATATCATGACGCTTCTTTGGCGTGCGCTGAAGGACGAGAAGAAGGGGCTGGCGGGCCTCGACATCACCTGCGGGGAGGAGCCGCTCGACCTGCTGGCGGAGCTCTCGAACGGCGATGCCAGGGTGGCGCTGGACACCTTGGGCTTCATCGTCTCCAACCTCACGCTTCCGGGCACGATCACCAAGGAGCTGGTGGCGGAGGCCATGCAGCGGAAGATCGGCTTCTACGACCGGGGAGACGACCGCTACGACCTGCTCTCCGCCCTCCAAAAATCCATACGGGGCAGCGATCCGGACGCGGCGATCCACTACCTTGCAAGGCTGGTGGACGGCGGCGCGGACATCCAGATGATCGGGCGGCGGCTCATGGTCATCGCCAGCGAGGACATCGGCCTGGCGTACCCGTCGGCGATCTCCATCGTCCAATCCTGCGTCAGCGCGGCTTTGATGGTGGGCTATCCGGAGGCGGTCCTGAACCTCAGCGAGGCGGTGATCCTTCTGGCGTCCTCGCCGAAGTCGAACCGGGTGGCCGTGGCCTACGAGAGAGCCTCCCGGGACATCAGGGAGAAGCAGATCGACGACATCCCGGCGGCCATCAAGGACAGCCACTACAGCGGTGCGGCGGACCGGGGCATCGGCCTCACGTATCTCTATCCGCCGGATCACGGGTTCTATATCAAACAGCAGTATCTGCCGGACAATCTCTACCGGGAGGGCGTCCGGTATTACGAACCGACGGGGAACGGCTCGGAGGCGGGGTTCCGCAAGTTTTTAGAGGAATTGAGGAAGAAGTATGGAGATCATTAGAGCGGAGAATTCGGGGTTCTGCTTCGGCGTCCGCAAGGCGCTGGAGATCACGGAGGAGGAGATCGAGGCGCAGCAGGGAAGGTCCGGAAAGATCTACACCTGCGGGCCGCTGATCCACAACCGGGACGTGACGGACTATCTCGCCCGCAGGGGCTGCGGGATCCTGGAGGATCCCCTCGCGGCGGAGGACGGGGACACGCTGATCATAAGGTCCCACGGGGAGCCGAAGAGCTTTTTTGACCGGCTGGCAGGCAGGGACATCCGCCTGGTGGACGCCACCTGTCCCTTCGTGAAGCGCATCCACGAGCTGGTCAGGGAGGCGGACGAAGCGGGCAAGCGCATCATCATCGTCGGCGACGCCGCCCACCAGGAGGTCATCGCCACCAACGGCTGGTGCGGGGAGAAGGCGGTCATCGTGAACAGCCGGGAGGAGGCGGAAGCGGTCCCGCCGGGCGCCTATTTCCTCGTCTGCCAGACGACGATCCGCAAGGAGCTCCTGGAGGAGATCACGAAGGTCCTGGAGGAGAAGGGGGCCGAACTGGAGATCCACAACACCATCTGCAACGCGACGAGGCTCAGACAGGACAGCTGTGCGGAGCTGGCGAAGCGGGTGGACGCCATGATCATCCTGGGCGGCAGGCATTCCTCCAACTCCCACAAGCTCTACGAGATCGCAAAAAAACATTGTGAAAAGGCATTTTTTGGAGAAAATATTCGAGATTTGCCATTGAAAGAACTTGAAAAATATAATAAAATAGGAGTTGCGGCGGGTGCCTCGACACCCGAAAGCGTAATTAAGGAGGTTATAGCCAACATGAGCGAAACTATCAACGAAAAAACCACTATGGCGGATTTCATGGATGAGATCGACGCGTCCCTCAGACTGCCGAGAGCAGGCGAGATCGCAGAGGGCAAGGTAGACCAGGTCTTCGAGAAGGAAGTCATCGTCAACCTTGGCTGCAAGAAGGACGGCGTTCTCCCATTGGATGAAGTGACTCTTGAGGAAGGAAAGAAACTGACTGATGTATTTCAGCCGGGCGACGAGATCCAGGCAAAGGTCGTCAAGACCGATGACGGTGACGGAAACATCCTGCTGTCCACTAAGAAGTTAGAGATCAGCAAGCACTGGACAGAGATCAAAGAAGCTCATGAAAACAAATCGGTTATAACTGTCAAGGTCTTAAGAGCAGTAAACGGTGGCGTCATTGCTGCGTACAAGGAAGTCACCGGTTTCATTCCGATGTCCCAGCTCTCCGACAAGTATGTCGAGAACGCGGACGAATTCATCGGCCAGACATTCGACGTGAAGGTCACCAGAGTGGACGAGAAGAGAAACAGAGCCGTCTTCTCTCACAAGACCGTTCTCCTCGAGGAGAAGCAGAAGCAGATCGAGGGTATCTGGGAGAACCTGTCCGTCGGCGACATCGTCGAGGGCAAGGTCATGAGATTCACCGACTACGGCGCCTTTGTTGACATCGGCGGCATCGACGGTCTCCTGCACATCTCCGAGATCTCCTGGGGCAAGCTGAAGCACCCGCAGGAAGTCCTCTCCATCGGCGACATCATCAAGGTCAAGGTCCTCTCCATGAACCAGGAGAAGGGCAAGATCTCCCTTGGTCTCAAGCAGATCACTCCGGAACCGTGGTCCGTCATCAACGAGAAGTATGAGGTCGGCTCCATCGTCTCCGGCAAGGTCGTCCAGATCAAGGAATACGGCGCCTTCGTAGAGCTCGAGCCTGGTCTCGACGGACTCGTCCACATCTCCGAGGTCGCCCACAAGAGAGTGGCCAACATCGCGGACGAACTGTCCATCGGCCAGGAAGTCAAGACCAAGATCCTCGACATCGACACCGAGAGAAAGAGAATCAGCCTCTCCATCAAGGCGGCGACCGAAGAGGATGCTCCGGCAGCGGAAGAAGTCACCGAGTAATCACATCGGCAGATATGGTAACAGAACGCAGGAGGCCTACGCTTCCTGCGTTTTTCTTGAAGGGCTGAGAAGATATGGCATTGAAGATCAAAAGATTCATCGGGGGTTCCCTGGAGAGCAACGGCTACGTGCTGTACCACAGGGCGGGCGGCGACTGCATGGTCATCGATCCCGGCTACGTGCCGAAGGTCTTCATCGACTTCGTGGAGGAGCAGCAGCTCACGGTCAAAGGCATCATCGCGACCCACGACCACCACGATCACGTGGGGGCGGTGCCCACGCTGCAGGATCGCTTTGACTGCCCGGTCTACATGCACCCGGAGGACGGCGCCCGCTACCGCGGTGCGACGGTGCCGGTGACGGACGGGGATGTTTTGATGCTGGAGGAGGAACCGCTCCTCATCGTCCACACGCCGGGCCACACCAGGGGCTCGATCTGCGTCATGGCCGAGAAGAGCAGGGTCTGCTTCACCGGCGACACGCTCTTCGACACCGACCTGGGCCGGACGGACCTGGAGGGTGGAAGCGAGGCGGACATGGAGCGGACCATCCGGGAGATCATCGCCGGATGGCCGAACGATATCACGATCTACCCGGGCCACGACAACGGCTGCACGATGAAGAAGGTAAGGATCTGGAA
Organism: uncultured Eubacteriales bacterium; assembly: GCA_902803185.1. Lineage (GTDB taxonomy): Bacteria > Bacillota > Clostridia > Peptostreptococcales > Anaerovoracaceae > Eubacterium_B. The sequence continues at coordinate 8,776 of CADCOV010000011.1, read as the reverse complement.
CACGGAGTATCTCGCGATCGCGGGAGGAGGAAAGAGGTAATGTCGATCAAAATGATCGGATTGGATCTGGACGGGACGGCCCTGGACCCGAAGGGGCACTTCTCAGACCGGGTCAAGGAGGCTTTTGCCGCGGCGATGCGGCAGGGGATCCACATCGTCATCGCCACCGGCAGGCCCCAGTCGGCGCTGCCGAAGGAGATCTGGCAGATCGAGGGTCTGGAGTACGTGATGACCGCCAACGGAAGCCGGATCATCAGGACTGTTGACGATAAACCTATTTATGAAAATTATTTGGAACCGTCCGTGGTCGACCGGCTCCGGGAGATCACGGAGGAGAACGGCCTGCAGGCGGAGATCTTCGTGGAAGGGACCGCCTACATCGGTCGGCCGGAGTGGGACGCCATCATGGCGGGCAAGAGCTTCCACAGGAGCAAAGCCTACGTGAGCTCCACCAGGACGCCGGTGGATGACATCTACGGCTGGATGACGGAGAACCGGACCCGCATCGAGGATATGGTGATCAACTACGATACCCTGGAGGAGAAGGAGGCGGCGCTGGCATTGCTCAGAGAGGTGCCGGACATCACCATCACCTCCGCCATGCGGCTCAACAACGAGATCGGCTCCGCCACGGCCAGCAAGGCCAACGGCCTGAGGCAGCTCATGGAGATGCTGGGCGTGAAGCGGGAGGAGCTCATGGTCTGCGGGGACAGCCCGAACGACATCGCCATGATCCGCTTTGCGGGCCTGGGCGTCGCCATGGGAAACGCCCTGGACAGCGTCAAGGAGGCCGCCGACGCGGTGACCCTCTCCAATGCGGAAGACGGCGTCGCAGCGGCGATCGAACGCTACGCTTTATAACGAAACAGACGGGCAGGGCCGCGGGTGACCGCGGTCCTTTCATGTTCCCCAAACGTTCAAAAATCAATTCTTTGGGGAATTTGACAGAGTATGGGCAGGATGCTACAGTGGAAGTGACCCGCGCCGGGGAAAGGAACTGTTCATGAACAGAAGAGAGTTTGGCGCCGCAGGCGAAGGGCTGGCGGCCGCCTATCTCGAGCTCTCCGGCTTCACGATCCTGGAGCAGGGCTACAGGGCCCGCTGCGGAGAGATCGACATCATCGCAGAAAAGGAAGGCGTCTTGCATTTCGTGGAGGTCAAGACCCGGTCCAGCGACCGCTTCGGGTTGCCGTCCGAAGCAGTCGACCGCCGGAAGCTGGCCCACATCCGCAATGTGGCCGCCGTCTACATGGACCGGACGGAGGTCCCGTACCGGGGCTGCCGGATCGACGTGATCGAGGTCGGCGTCCACATGATCGAGGGGGTGACCGGCTATGCTCGCTAAGGTAGAGACCGCGACCCTCACCGGCATCAAAGCGATCCCGGTCAGCGCAGAGGTGGACATCGCCCGGGGGATCCCTGCGGTCGACATCATCGGCCTGGCGGACACCACGATCAAAGAGGCCGCGGCCCGGATCCGGGCTGCCATCCGCGCGGCGGGAGGGACCTTCCCCCAGGGCCGCATCACCATCAATCTGTCCCCGGCCTGGCGCAGGAAGCGGGGCAGCCACCTGGACCTGGCCATGGCGGTGGGGATCCTGGCCTCCTCGGGCCAGGTGTTCGACAGCAGGCTGGGAGACACCTGTTTCCTGGGAGAGCTCTCCCTGGACGGCAGGGTCCGCCGCGTGAGCGGCGTCCTGCCGATGTGCCAGGCGGCGGCTTTGGCGGGCATGGCCCGGGTCATCGTCCCCGCGGAGAACCTGGCGGAGGCCTCCATGGTCGAGGGGATCGAGCTCCTTGGCGCAGAGAGCCTGGAGGAGGTCATGGGGTTCCTGAACCTGAAGGGAGAACTCACGCCGCCGGGACCGCTCAAGGCGGGGGCTGGGGAGAAAGGACCGGTGCCGGATTACGCGGAGATCCGGGGACAGGAACAGGCGAAGCGGGCCATCACCGTCGCGGCGGCGGGGGGCCACGGGATCCTGCTCCTGGGAAGCCCCGGCTCCGGCAAGACCATGATCGCGGAGCGCCTGCCCTATATCATGCCGCCCCTCACCAGGGAGGAGCAGATCGAGCTCACCGGGATCTACTCCGTGGCAGGCCTGCTGGACGAGGAGATGCCGGTGATCCGGCGGCGCCCGTTCCGGAGGCCGGGCAGCGGGATCTCGGCGGTGGGCCTGCTGGGAGGCGGGTTCCCGCCCCATCCGGGAGAGGTCACGCTGGCCCACAGGGGCGTCCTGTTCCTGGACGAGCTGGCGGAGCTGGACCGCAGCGTCATCGAGGCCCTGCGCCTGCCGATGGACAGCAAGGAGGTCCGCCTGACCCGCCGGGGCGAATCCTGCGTGTACCCGGCGGACTTTTTGTTCGCTGCGGCGGCCAACCCGTGCAAATGCGGCTATTTCGGCGATCCCTCCGGCAGGTGCACCTGCACGGCGGCGGAGGTCAGCGCCTATCGGAAGAAGCTGTCCGGGCCGTTCCGGGACCGGATCGACCTGCAGCTTTCCGTGTTCAACCCGGAGTACCCGGAGATGGAAAAGCAAGGGGGCCTTTCCACACGGGAGATGAAGGAGATGGTGGACCGGGCCAGGGCGATCCAGGCAGAGCGGTACCGGGGAGAGGACTTCGGCCTGAACGCGGGGATCCCTGACGGCCTGCTGGATCGGTACTGCCCGGTCCGGGAGGACTGCAGGGAGCTTTTGTCCGCGGCCTACGGGTCCCTGGGCATGACGCCCCGGACACTGATCAAGACCAGGAAGGTGGCCCGCACCATCGCGGACCTGGAGGGGAGCGCGGACATCCTGCCCGCCCACTTTGCCGAAGCGCTGCAGTATCGGGAGAGGAGGGGGATGTGATGGAAAAGCGTTCCGAACGCCGGTCCGGCTGCGTCCGGCCGGAGGAGCCGGGTTATCCTTCCAGGATCCTGGCCTTCGCGAAGCCCCTGCGGCCCCTGTACTATCTGGGGGACCTCTCTCTGGCGGAGCAGCCCTCCATCGCCATCGTCGGGAGCCGCAGCTGCACGATGTACGGCAAGACGGTGGCCCAGGGCCTGGCGAGGCGGGCCGCCGAGTGCGGGGTCGTGGTGGTGAGCGGCCTCGCCCGGGGGATCGACACCGCGGCCCACGCCGGCGCCCTCAAGGCCGGCGGCAGCACCATCGCCGTTTTGGGGAACGGCACGAACGTCTTCTATCCGGCGGTGAACGGGCCTCTCCAGAGGGAGATCGGGGAGAAGGGGCTTTTGCTCAGCGAGTACCCGCCGGGGATCGGAGCCAACCGCTTCCACTTTCCGGAGCGGAACCGGATCATCAGCAGCCTGGCCGACGCGGTGGTCATCGTGGAGGCCGGCACCAGGAGCGGGTCGCTCATCACCGCGGAGTGCGCGGAGGAGCAGGGGAAACCGGTCTACGCGGTGCCGGGGAACATCACCAGTCCGGCGAGCCTGGGGACCAACAAGCTGATCCGGGACCGGGCGGAACCGCTTTTGTTTTTCGACGACGTCCTGAGGGACATCGGGGCGGACCCGGCGCTGCCGGAACACCGGTTCCCGGAGCTCGGGCCGGAGGAGCGGCGGATCCTGGAGGTGCTGCAAAAGAACGGGGAGACGACCACGGAGGACCTCCGCCGGCACACCCAGCTGACCCCCGCTGAGGTGTCAGGCCTCCTGTCGATCCTGGAGATCAAAGGCCTCATAATCTGCGAAATGGGAAAAGTTATGATTGCAAAATTCTGAATGCCGCTTTATAATAGCGATTCGTAAACTACATTATATAGAAGGATCCGGCATCCGGCCGGATCCGGTATCATCAGGAGTCAAAACATGACAGCAGCCAAAACGACGGCAAAGAAAACGAAAACCGCAGGCAAGACCGCCGCGAAGGCGGGCAGTGGGAAGATCCTCATCATCGTGGAATCCCCGTCCAAGGCCCGCACCATCGGCAAATACCTGGGAAGCCGCTACAGGGTCATCGCCTCTGTCGGCCACGTCAGGGACCTGCCGAAGAGCAAGCTCGGCATCGACATAGAAAACGATTTTGAACCGCAGTACATCGCCATCCGGGGGAAGGGCGACCTCATCAAGGAACTCAGGGAAGAAGCGGAAAAGGCTTCCAAAGTCTATCTCGCGACGGACCCTGACCGTGAGGGAGAGGCCATCTCCTGGCACCTGGCCCACCTGCTCAAGCTGGACCCGGCGTCTCCGTGCCGCATCGAGTTCAACGAGATCACCAAGGACACCATCAAGGAAGCGGTCAAGCATCCGCGCAGCATCAACCTGGACCTGGTGGACGCCCAGCAGGCCCGCAGGGTCCTGGACCGCCTGGTGGGCTACGAGATCAGCCCGCTGCTCTGGCGCAAGGTCAGAAGGGGCCTTTCCGCCGGCCGCGTCCAGTCCGCCGCGCTGAAGATGATCTGCGACAGGGAACGGCTCATCGAGGCCTTCGTGCCGGAGGAGTACTGGAACATCGTGGCGGAATTCAAGAAGGGCCGCCGCTTCTCCGCCAGGCTCCACGACTACAAGGGCCGCAAGCTCACCGTCCGCACCGGCGAACAGAGCGACAAGATCATCGACGAGCTGAAGAAGGGCGAATTCGTCGTTGCCTCCGTCACGGAGAAGGAGCGCCTGGGACGCCCGTTCCCGCCGTTCACCACCTCGAGCCTCCAGCAGGAAGCCGGCAACCGCCTGAACTTCAACGCCCGCAAGACCATGATGATCGCCCAGCAACTCTACGAGGGCGTGGACATCAAGGGCAGGGGCTCCACCGGTCTCATCACCTACCTGAGAACGGACTCCGTCCGCATCTCCGACGTCGCCAAAGCGGCCGCGGCGGACTTCATCAAAGACCACTACGGCGCTGCCTACACGGCGAAGAACGTCTACACCAATAAGAAGAAGGACATCCAGGACGCCCACGAGGCGATCCGCCCGGCGGTCATCGACCTGGTGCCGGAGGACATCAAGGACTCTTTGACCTCCGACCAGTACAAGCTGTACCAGCTCATCTGGACCCGGTTCATCGCCAGCCAGATGAAGGCGGCCCGCTACAACAGCGTTCAGGCCCTCATCAAGAACGGCGACTACGGCTTCCACGCCGCCGGTTCCGAACTGCTCTTCGACGGCTACAGAAGGGTCTACCGCCCGAGCGGCGACGAGCTGGACAAGATGCTGCCGAAGCTCACGGAGGGGGAGACTCTGGAACCGGAGAAGCTGACCGGCGAGCAGGCCTTCACCCAGCCGCCGGCCCGGTTCACCGAGGCCAGCCTGGTCAAGGAGCTGGAGGAGAAGAACATCGGACGGCCGAGCACCTACGCGCCGATCGTCAGCACCCTGACCGAGCGCAAGTACGTCTCCCGGGAGAAGAAGGCCCTGAAGCCGACGGACCTGGGCAACGTGGTCAACGAGATGATGGAGGAGCACTTCAAGGACATCGTCGACGCGGGCTTCACCGCCGGCATGGAGGACAAGCTGGACGAGGTCGAACTCGGCGCCGAGCGTTGGAAGGACGTCATCCGCTCCTTCTACGGCCCGTTCGCGGCGGAGCTCAAGGCGGCGGACAAGGCCATCGAGAAGGTGGTCGTGGAGGACCGCCCGGCGGGAGAGAACTGCGAGATCTGCGGCAGGCCGATGGTCATCAAGAGCGGCCGCTTCGGCGAGTTCATCGCCTGCAGCGGGTACCCGGAGTGCAAGAACACCAAGCCGATCGTCAAGACCGTGGGCGTCAAGTGCCCGGACTGCGGCAAGGACATCATCGTCCGCAGGAGCAAGAAGGGCAAGGTCTTCTACGGCTGCAGCGGCTTCCCGAAGTGCGACAGGGTCTTCTGGTACAAGCCGGTGAACCGCAAGTGCCCGAAGTGCGGCCAGCTGCTCCTCGAGCGGAAGCTGCGGGGCAAGAACTTTGTTTGTTCCAACCCGGATTGCGGGTATACAGAATAGACAGACAAAAATTCGATACAGGAGGACAAGATGGTACAATTTCATGCAACGACGATCTGTGCGGTCAGAAGAGGACCGGACGATATAGCCATCGGAGGAGACGGACAGGTCACCATGGGGGAGACCGCCATCATGAAGAACGGCGCCAAGAAGGTCAAGAAGATCTACGGCGGGACGGTGCTCAGCGGCTTCGCGGGCTCCGTGGCGGACGCCTTTTCTCTGACGGAGAAATTCGAGAAGAAGCTGGAGGAGCACGGCGGCAACCTGAAGCGGGCGGCCGTGGATCTGGCCCAGATGTGGCGTTCCGACAGGGGGATGCGCAACCTGGAGGCTTTGATGATCGTGGCGGATCACGACGACATGCTGGTCATCTCCGGCACCGGTGAGGTCATCGCGCCGGATCAGGACTTCGTCGCCATCGGCTCCGGCGGGAACTACGCCTACGCCGCCGCCAACGCGCTGTATAACTTTACGGATCTGGACGCTGCTTCCATCGTGGAGGAGTCCCTGAAGATCGCCTCTTCGATCTGCGTCTACACGAACGACCGCATCACGGTCGAGAAACTGTAGGAGGTGCGGTATGGCAACGAAACTGCAGCAGATGACGCCGAAGGAGATCAAGGCGGAACTGGACAAATACATCATCGGGCAGGACGAAGCAAAGAAATCCGTCGCCATCGCCCTCCGCAACCGCTACCGCAGATCCCTGCTCTCCGACGAGATGAGAGAAGAGATCACCCCGAAGAACATCCTGATGATGGGACCGACGGGCTGCGGCAAGACCGAGATCGCCCGCAGGCTCGCAAAGCTGATGGACGCCCCGTTCGTCAAGGTGGAGGCCACCAAGTTCACCGAGGTGGGCTACGTGGGCAGAGACGTGGATTCCATGGTGAGGGACCTGGTCGAGGCTTCGATCCGCATCACCAAGCAGTCCAAGCTCAAGGAGAAATACGACATCGCGGACAGCATCGCCGAGGAGAAGATCCTGGAGGCGATCATCCCGGGCAGGAAGAAGCAGCAGAAGCAGCCGCAAAACGCGGCCTCCAATCCGTTCCAGTTCATCCTGGGGAACGGCTATCAGCAGCTCGGCGGGAACCAGAACCAGCAGAGCCAGCCGTCGGACGAGCGCGAGGAGCGGGACGTGGAGATGGCCAGGGAACAGGTGCGCCAGCAGCTGCGCCAGGGCCTGCTCGAGGAGCAGTTCATCGAGATCGAGATCGTGGACCAGCCGAAGGGCAACCAGCTGGATATGAGCAACGAGGGGATGAGCATCGCCATCGGCAACATCTTCGGGAACATGATGCCGGAGCGGACCAAGACCAAGAGGGTCCGGGTCAAGGAAGCCCGGAAGATCCTGAGAGAGCAGGAAGCCCAGAAGCTGGTGGACATGGACCAGGTCACCGACGAGGCGCTGGAGAACGCGGAGCAGAACGGCATCATCTTCATCGATGAGATCGACAAGATCGCCAACGGCTCCGGCTACACCAACGGCGCCGACGTTTCCAGAGAGGGCGTGCAGAGAGACATCCTGCCGATCGTCGAGGGCAGCGTCGTCAACACCAAATACGGACCGGTCCGGACCGATCACGTTTTGTTCATCGGCGCCGGCGCCTTCCATACCGCCAAGCCGACGGACCTGATCCCGGAACTGCAGGGACGTTTCCCGATCCGGGTGGAACTGGAACCGCTGACCAAGGAATCCTTCAAGAAGATCCTCACCGTTCCGGAGAACGCGATCATCAAACAGAACCAGGCTTTGCTCGCCACTGAAAAAATTAATTTAGAATTTTCAGAAGAAGCTATTGACGAAATAGCCGGAATGGCATATCTTATGAATGAGCAGACTGAAAATATCGGGGCAAGAAGACTGTATACTATTATGGAGAAGCTTCTCGAGGATATCTCTTATGAGGTGCCGGAAACTGAGGGGGAGCCGCTCGTGATCGACAGGGAATACGTAAGAGAGCGGTTCTGTGAGACTATTGCCAGGGACGATATTGACAAGTATATCCTCTGATAGGCTTCGTGGAGAAAGGGAAAAAATATTATGAATGATGATTTGCTGACCAGGATCCGGAAACTCAATTGGGTGCTCTCGGAGAGCACGACGGGATATGTATCCTTTGACGAACTCTGCAAGATCCTTTACGACATGCTTGGCGCCAACGTATATATCCTGAACAAACGGGGCAAGATCCTCTCCGCCCGTTTCGACGAGGGGGATGAGGCGCCGCTCGTCTTCAACGAGACCGAGGGCAGGTATGAGCTCCCAGCCCGCTACAACGAAAAGTTCCTCGCCATCACCGAGACCCATGACAACCTGACCTACGATGCGATCAAGGATTTCTACGGGGAAGACTACGACCTCTCCGCCAAGTTCCACACCATCGTTCCGGTATCCTTCGGCGGCAAGAGAGTCGCGACGCTGCTGTTCGTCCGCGCCTCCAAGGCCTTCTCGGATGAGGACATCGCGATCTGTGAATACGGCGCCACCGTCGTCGGCATCGAGGTCACGAGGGGCATCGCCCTGGAAGAGGAAGAGGACAACCGCCAGAAGAACGCCGTCAGCGTCGCCCTGGAGACCCTGTCCTATTCCGAGCTCGAGGCGGTCCTCAAGATCTTCGCCGAACTGGACGGCGATGAGGGCCTGCTGGTCGCCAGCAAGATCGCCGACAAGTCCGGCATCACCCGTTCGGTCATCGTGAACGCCCTCCGCAAGCTGGAGAGCGCCGGCGTCATCGAGTCCAGATCCCTGGGCATGAAGGGCACCCGGATCAAGATCACCAACGAGTTCCTCAGAAGCGAGATCGACAAGATCAACATGTAAGGCTTGAGACAAACTGAGAAGAGACG
>CADCOV010000010.1 GCA_902803185.1 uncultured Eubacteriales bacterium | reverse complement strand
GTCGAAAGGCAGCAGCGACGTCAGGAAGGTGGACAGGAAGATCGTGACCACCGAGAAGATGCGGAAGTTCCGGGTCCCGTCCCGGAAGAAGGAGGTCACGAACATCAGGAACTCCGGCACGGCGGAGGTGTAGATGCCGACGCACATCATGAAGATGTAGCAGGAACCGAAGACGGAGGAGATCAAAGACGCCATTTCCAGGGTCGGCACCATCTTCGAACTGATGCTGGCGTAATCGCAAAAGAAGGCGACCATCATGATAGCGATAGCGAGCCCGTAGACCAGGACGCCCAGGCAGGCGCTGACCAGTGCTTCCCTGCGGGTGCGGATGAACTTCGGCGCGGTGCCGGCGAGGAACGGTGCGGTGATCAGAGGGGCCCAGGAGGCGAAGTTGATGCCGGAATCCAGGAAGGTGGCGCCGAGGCGCGGGGTGCCCAGGGTCGGCGCCAGGGCGATCCCCTCGGCGAAGCCTTCATGATGATGGGCGATGAAGTACAGCGCGGTGACCAAAGCGACGATGACCAGGATCGGGGCCAGGGTCCCGATGATGTCCACGACCCGCTTGAGGCCAAGCAGGAGGGTGACGGCGCAGAGCACCGCCATGATCCCGTTCCCGATCAGCGGGGGCAGGCCCAGGTGCTGCTCCAGGGAGGCGCCGAAGCCGGCGACCATGACCGTCGCGGAAAGGAAGGTGAAGACGACCAGGAATCCCAGCAGGACCTTGGCGAAGACCGGCCCGGCGTAGTACTCGTAGACCGCCAGGTTGGAGTCGAACTGCTGCTCCAGGCCGAGGCGGAGGAAGGTCGTCGAGGTGTAGGCGTGGATGGCGAGCCCGATGGCGAGGGCCGCGAATCCCAGCGCGCCGAAACCGGCGAAGTACTGGAGCGCGTCCTGGCCGGTGGTAAACCCGGACCCGATGCAGTAGGAGATATAGGCGCCGGCGAGCAGCAGGACGTTCTTCGGCCCGCCGGTGCCGGCGGCATTCGGATTGGACTTGGACATGGAAGCTGCCTTTCTTCTTGCAAGGAAGCGATTTTGTGATACAATAGGCGGCAAATGGGAAAACCGTTTCGTAAAACTGTATCCCGCATTCGCCATCACTATAGCAAAGGAGAAACGAAATGTCAAAGCACTGGACGCCGAAAGAATTGATGTACGATCTGGTGGCGGTGGAGAGCGAGTCCTTCACGGCTGGGGAGATCCGCATGGCGAAGCATATCTATGAGAGGATCCGGGAAGAGGTGTACTGGCAGGAGCATCCCGCTCTCTGCGGCCTCTACGACGGCGGGGACGTGCTGGGACGCCGCCTGGTCTGGGCCCTGCGGCGGGGCACGACGGAGCGGACGGTCATCCTGACGGGGCATTTCGACTGCGTGGAGATCCGCAACTACGGGGCGCTGCAACCCTGGGCACTGGCGCCGGACCGCCTGATGGAGGAGATGCGGGGGATGGACTTCGGGCCCGAGGCGGGGGCGGTCAAAGCGGACCTGCTGAGCGGCGACTGGTGCTTCGGCAGAGGCACCGCCGACATGAAGGGCGGGCTGGCCTGTGCGCTCTGCGAGCTCTTCGACCATGCGGAGGAGAAACGCTCCCCGGAGGTGAACCTGCTGTTCGTCGCCGTCCACGACGAGGAGCACCAGGCGGAGGGTATCATGCAGGCGGCGGGCCTGCTGCGCGATCTGAAGGAGCGATACGGCCTGCGCTATGAGATCCTGCTGAACCCGGAGCCGACAGGCCGGGATCGGGCGGATGCCTACACCTACGTCGACGGATCCATCGGCAAGATCCTGCCGGGCATCGTGGTCAAAGGAGACGCCATCCACGTGGCGAACATCACCTCCGGCCTCACCAGCACGCTGATCGCGGCGAAAATCGGGGAGAAGATCGAGCTCAACACCGGCCTGCGCTGCGCTGAGTTCGGTGCGGTGACGCCGCCGCCGGCAGTGCTCTGCCTCAGGGACTGCAAGGAGGAATACAACGTGTCCGCACCGAAGTTCACGGAGATGTACTGCCACATCCCGCTGACGAAGAACCGCAGCGCGGACGAGGCAGAGAAAGCGCTGCTTGCCCTCTGCCGGGAGGCGGCAGCAGAGGCGGCGGAAAAGCTGACCCGGGCCAGGACTTGTGAGGCGGAGGAGAAGGGACAGCCTGCGCCTGCAGCGGTTCCCGTTCCGCCGGTCTATACCGGCGGCGAGCTGGAGGCGGTCTGCATGGCGCAGGACACTGCCTATGGAGAGGCAAAGGCAGCCTTCCTGCGGGAGCAGACGGAGGAGGTCCTGGCGGGCCGCAAACTGGTCCAGCAGGCAGGGCTGGATATCCTGAAATGGATGATCGAGCGGTCCAGGGTCACCGGGCCTTTGGTCGTGACGGGGCTCCTTCCGCCGTATGTGCCCCCGGTGAACAACCACTACATGCCGGGGTTCGACCGGGAGGGGATGATCGGCTGCGCGGAAACGCTCCTGCGGGAACGGTTCGGACGGAGCCTGATCGAGGAACCGTATTCCATGGGTCTTTCGGACAACAGCTACACCGGATGCAGCGATGTTACGGAAGACATCAAAACGATGGAAAAGATGGTGGTGCCTGAGGCGCTGTACCGGATCCCGTTCGAGGAGATCGGGGAGATCGCGGTGCCGTCGGTTTTGATCGGGCCGTGGGGCAAGGACTATC
>CADCOV010000009.1 GCA_902803185.1 uncultured Eubacteriales bacterium | reverse complement strand
TCCTCTGCCGGTGCCTCCGTCTCCTCCGCCTTCACTTCGGCGGCCTCCGCGGTCTCTTCCGCCGGGGCCTCGAGCACGGCCTCTGTGGCCGGAGTCTCTTCCGCCGGGGCTTCCTCTGCCACCGGCTCCGGCAGGGCTGCCGTCGCTTCCGGCTCAGGGATCTGCTCCGGCTCCTCCGCCGGCTGCTCGATCAAAGGCTTCGCCAGGGCGGCCGGTTCCTCAGGGACCGGGATCCTGCCCTTCAGGACGCCCCAGAGGGACGGTTCAAAGTAGTCCAGCAGGGTCAGCTTTTTGATCACGTAGAGCTTCTTCTTCTCGACGCCGTTCCGCACGCGGACGGTCTCGCCCTCCATGCGGCCCCGGAAGGTGATGCGCCTCGTGAACACGCTGCGCCGGATCTTCATCTTGCCCTCGGTCGGGATCGTCAGGACCTCGGTCCTCGCACCCTGCTCCCGCTTGCGGTTCCGGTAGGTGTAGGTGAGGGTCCTGCCGTGGATCGCGAGGGTCTCGCCGTAGCGGCGGTCCTCCTTGCGGGCTTCCCGCTTGGACAGGATCAAAACGATCAGGCCCACCACCGCCGGCGGCAGGCCGATGCCCGTGGACAGCAGCGTCATCACGAATGTATCTTTATGCACATCGTCGCCTTCGCCCATGACGAACAGCGTCGGGTCGGTCTTTCCTTTATGATAGAAGAAGAGAAAGGCGAGGACACCCGCGGCGATCAGCAGAAGCCCCAAAAATGCCAGAAAGCGAACGAACCACGTGGAGAACGGGATCCGGCCTGCCAGTCTTTTGCGCTTCTTTTGCAATACGTTGAATTCCATTGTTTACCCCTCATTGACCAAATTTATATATTCCCACCATGCATTATAACAGAAATGTTCTGCAGAGTGTTGCTTTCTGTGAAGTTTTTATGGAGAAACAAAATCAACTTGACATGGGCCTGAGAATGCCGTACAATTCAATTGTACAAAATCGAATTGAAGAGGCAGTCACAAAAGGAGACCATCATGGGAGTATATGATTTCGAAGTCAAGGACAGAAAGAATAACGTCGTCAAGCTCGCCGACTACGCCGGCAAGGTGCTTTTGATCGTCAACACCGCCACGGGCTGCGGTTTCACCCCGCAGTACGAGGGCCTGGAGAAGCTGTATGAGGACAACAAGGAGCAGGGCTTCGAGATCCTGGACTTCCCGTGCAACCAGTTCGGCAGCCAGGCGCCGGGGACCGATGATGAGATCCACGAGTTCTGCACGCTGACCTACAAGACCTCCTTCCCGCGCTTCCACAAGATCGACGTGAACGGCGAGAACGCGGATCCGCTGTTCGCCTACCTGCAGGCCCAGAAGGGTTTTGAAGGCTTTGACATGGAGAGCAAGCTCGGCCCACTGCTCCACAAGATGTTCTCCGACGCGGACCCGAACTACGCAGAGACCCCGACCATCAAGTGGAACTTCACCAAGTTCCTCATCGACAAGAAGGGCGAGGTCGTGGCCCGGTTCGAGCCGACCACCGAGCCGGCGGATATCGACGCCTGCATCAAGGAGTGCCTGGCGGAGTGATATCGCACATAATGATGGATGATGAAAAGGCGAGCGCTGAACGCGCTCGCCTTTTGTTGTCTCAGTATGCCGCGATGGTCCCGTCGCAGCGGCATTCGGTGCCGGCGGCGTAGACACCGTTCGGCTGCCGCCAGATGATGCCGCCCCGGCCCATGTCCAGGCTGCTCTCGTTCACCGCGATGTCGTGACCACGCTCCGCAAGCGGGCCTGCCAGGTCCTCGGCGACGCCGCCCCAGCCCTCCAGCTCGATCTTCTTCTCGCCGGTCCACTGGAATCTCGGGGCATCCAGGGCGTCCTGCGGGTTCATGCCGAAGTCCACGGTGTTCACGATCACCTGCAGGTGTCCCTGAGGCTGCATGAAGCCGCCCATCACGCCGAACGGGCCGATGGCCTCGCCGTCCTTCATGAGGAATCCCGGGATGATGGTGTGGTAGGCCTTCTTGCGGCCCGCCAGGCAGTTCTCGCTCTCCGGGTCCAGGTAGAAGTTGGCGCCCCGGTCGTTCAGGGAGATGCCGGTGCCCGGGATCACGATGCCGGACCCGAAGCCGGCGTAGTTGCTCTGGATGAAGGAGACCATGTTGCCCTCGCCATCGGCGGTGCAGAAGTAGACCGTGCCGCCGCAGAACGGGTCTCCCGCCTCCGGCATCAAAGCCTTCTCCCCGATCTGGGCCCGCCGCCGGGCGGCATACTCCTTGGACAGGAGCTGCTCCGGGGTCACCTTCATGAACCGGGCATCCGCCACGTAGCGTTTGGCGTCCACGAAGGCCAGCTTCATGGACTCGATCATGCGGTGGTAGTTCTCAACGGTCTCCCGATGCGGCTCCAGCTCGAAGCCCTCCAGGATGTTCAGGGCCATCAAAGCGGTGATCCCGTGGCCGTTCGGCGGGATCTCGCAGACGTCGTAGCCCCGGTAATTCGTGGAGATCGGCGTGACCCACTCCGCCTCGTAGCAGGCGAAGTCCTCGAGGGTGAACGGGCCGCCGGTGGCTTCGGAGAAGGCGACGATTTTCTTTGCCAGATCGCCGCGGTAGTAGCTCTCGCAGTCGGTGGCCGCCAGGGAGCGCAGCGTCTCCGCGAAGTCCGGCATCCGGAACAGGTCGCCGGTCTCGTACGGCGCCGGGCCCTCCGGCGTCTTCTTGGTGAAGCAGTCGAACCAAGGGGCAAGCGCTTCCTTCGCCGGGCCCTCCGCAGCCTCCAGGGCCGCGCTGTAGCGGCGGAAGGCATGCTTCCACTGCAGGGCGGCGGTCTCCGGGATCGGGTAGCCCTCCTCCGCGTAGCGGATGGCAGGGGCCATGATCTCAGAGAACGGCATCGTGCCGAAGCGGGCGCGGATCTTCGCCCAGGCGGAAGGCGCCCCCGGCACCATCACCGGATCCCACCCCACGAACGGGACAGCCGTAAGCCCTCGGGCCCGGAGCTTCTCTGCGGAAGCGGCGGCAGGGGAGATGCCGCTGCCGTTGATGCCGTACAGCTTCCGGTCTTTCTCGATCCAGATCAAAGCGAAGCAGTCGCTGCCCAGGCCGTTGCTCACCGGCTCCAGGAGGGGCAGGGCCGCCGCCATGGCTAATGCCGCGTCCACGGCGTTGCCGCCCCGCTGCATGGTGCTGACGCCGATCTGGGCGGCCAGCGGCACGGAGCTGTGGGCGACGCCGTTCCTGGCGTAGACCACGTGCCGGCGGGAAGGATAGTGGTAGGTGTCATTGGTCAGTCGCATGTGAGCCTCCTTGGTGGGTGTGTTGTCATTTGTTGTGCCGCCGCCTCGCGATCTCCCACGGCAGGAACAGGATGACCTGTACCAGGACGAGGAGGACGAAGGCCGCCGCCGCGTAGCCGTTCCCGAAGATGTCGTAGAGCGGGATCAAAGGCGACCCCGGGGACGGGGTGTTGATGAACATGAAGTTGGTGCCCAGGGCTTTGTTCAGGAAGTAGATCGGAAACGCCAGGGCGAGGAGCAGGGCCGCCAGCTTCGGGACCTGGCGGATGTCCGGCTTCAGCCGGCC
>CADCOV010000008.1 GCA_902803185.1 uncultured Eubacteriales bacterium | reverse complement strand
GTACCCACCCCGGAGGCGGTCGGCTCCAGCCGTGACGCCGCCTGTTTCACCGTGGAGGTCTTCAACGAAGGCCTGATGATCACCGGCGTCAACGATGAGGGCAAGGCGAAGGACACCCTGGAGGTCCCCTGGCTCATCGACGGCCAGAAGGTCGTCGCCCTGGGCGAGACCGCCTTTCAGGGCTGCGACAATCTTCGCGTCATCTATATCCAGTCCAATATTACCCGCATCATGCAGGGCGCCTTCGACGGTTCTCCGAGGCTTTCCGAGATCCACATCGACAACGACTCCGGCGCGAACGTCCTGATCCCCGGCGTCGGACTCTTCGACAACGTCCCCAACCGGGCCAGGGTCTATATCCCCTCAGATTACTACGGCACCTTCATCGCCGACTACTTCTGGGGCAACTATCTGGACCGGCTGGAAAAGGAATGATCTTTTCCTCAACGGCTTTTCGGTTTTTTTCGAAAAGCCGTTGACATTTCCCGGTGATGGGCATATAATGCTTTTATCATTTAAAGGAGTTAAGTAACAATGAGGCGTTCCTCTTACGGCTATTCCTATTCCTATTACTTTTACGCGAAGTAATAGCGTTTTGTGTTGCCGTAAGAACGTTCCCATTTTCCCGAGCCTATGAGCCGTGCAGCACAGACGCGCTGCACGGCTTTTTTCCTGCCCGGAGGATAACATCCTCAATCATTTTCGTTCGCAAAGGAGTACAGACAACATGATCACTGTCGTAAAAAACACCGCCACCCTCGAGCAGCGTGAGCACCTCATCTCCTGGCTGGAAAGCCAGCACGTGCAGGTGCATGTCTCCGAAGGCCGCGAATATACTGTCCTGGGCCTGGTGGGTGACACCAGCCACATCGACATGGAACTGCTGGAGAGCCTGGAGATCGTGGAATCCGTCAAGCGGGTCAGCGAGCCTTTCAAAAAGGTGAACCGGAAATTCCATCCCGCGGACTCCGTCATCCCCGCCGGCACCGTATCCATCGGCGGCGGAAACTTCGCCGTGATCGCCGGCCCCTGCTCCGTAGAGACCCGGGAGCAGATCATCGGGGTGGCGGAAGCCGTGAAGCGGAGCGGCGCCGCGCTTCTGCGGGGCGGCGCTTTCAAGCCCCGCACCTCCCCCTATGACTTCCAGGGTCTGCACGCCGAGGGGCTGGAGCTGCTCATGGAGGCGAAAAAGGAGACCGGGCTGCCCATCGTCTCGGAGCTCATGGACATGAAGGATTTCGATCTTTTCGAGAGCGTGGACGTGATCCAGGTCGGCGCCCGGAATATGCAGAATTTTGAGATGCTCAAGGCCCTGGGCCGCACAGACAAGACCATCCTCCTCAAGCGGGGCCTTGCAAACTCCATCAAGGAGCTGCTCATGAGCGCGGAGTACATCATGGCCGGCGGCAACGAGAACATCATCCTCTGCGAGAGAGGCATCCGGACCTTCGAGCACTACACCAGGAACACCCTGGATCTTTCCGCGGTGCCGGCCCTCCACCAGATGACCCACCTGCCGGTGGTGGTGGACCCGAGCCATTCCACGGGCATCGCCGCCTTCGTGAAGCCGATGGCGGTGGCTGCGGCGGCCTGCGGGGCGGACGGCCTGATGATCGAGGTCCACAACGACCCGCCGAAGGCGCTGTGCGACGGGGCCCAGTCCCTGACGCCGGACCAGTTCGACGAGGTGGCGGAGCAGATCCGCAAGGTAAGGGAGGCCATCTCATGAGCGGGCGTACGGTGGGCATCGTCGGTCTCGGACTGATCGGCGGCTCCATGGCCAAGGCCTACAAGAGGGCGGGAGACCGGGTCCTGGGCATCGACAAGGACATGATCACCTGCGATTACGCGGCGTTGGCAGGCGCTGTCGACGGGACCCTGACGGACGATACCATCGAGGAGTGCGACGTCCTCTTCATCGCCATCACCCCGGCAGCGGCCATCGATTGGCTCAAGGCCCATGCACACCTTCTCGCCGGCTGTGGTCTCGTCATCGACTGCTGCGGGAACAAAAGAGCCATCTGCGAGACCGGATTCGCCCTGGCAGCGGAGCACGGCTTCACCTTCCTGGGGGGCCACCCGATGGCGGGCAGGCAGTTCGGCGGCTTCAAAAACAGCGAGGAGGGGCTCTTCGACGGAGCCCTGTTCGCCCTGGTGCCGGAGGATCCCAACGAGATCTTCCTGCTGGCGAAGGCGGAGAGCCTGCTGAAGGACGCCGGGTTCACGCGGTTTTCCGTGATGACGGCGGAGCAGCACGACCGGATCATCGCCTTCACCTCCCAGATGGCCCACCTGGTCTCCAACGCCTACGTCAAGAGCGACACGGCGATGATGATCGACGGTGCCCGGGTCTCCGGCGGCGCCTTCCGGGACATGACGAGGGTCGCGTTCCTGGACGAGCGCATGTGGACCGCTTTGTTCCTGGAGAACAGGGACAACCTGCTGACGGAGCTCGACGACCTGCTGGAGGAGCTCCTCCGGTACCAGAAGGCCCTGCAGGAGGAGGACCGGGAGACCCTCATGGAGCTCCTCAGGGAGGGCAAGGAGCGGAAGCTCGAGGTGGAAAAACATGTACTTAAATGACATCGGGACCGGCGCGCGGACCGTGCAGCAGGGGGGCAGATTCGCCGTTATCACGGACGAAAACATCGCGGCCCTGTATCTGGAGCGGGTGAAGGCCTCTCTCGAGGAGGCCGGGTTTTCCGTCTCCTGCCACGTCATCCCGGCGGGGGAGGAGCAGAAGAACGGCGCCGTGTACCTGAGACTCCTGTCGGAGTTGGCGGCGGTGCCCCTCACCAGGACGGACGGCGTCGTGGCCTTGGGCGGCGGCGTCATCGGAGACCTTGCCGGGTTCACGGCCGCGACCTACATGCGGGGGATCAAAGTCATCCAGGTGCCGACCACGCTCCTGGCCCAGGTGGACGCCTCCATCGGCGGCAAGACCGCCATCGACCTGCCGGAGGGGAAGAACCTGGCCGGCGCCTTCCACATGCCGGCTCTGGTCTGGCGGGACCCGGCAGTGCTCGGGACTTTGCCGGAGGCGCTGTTCCGGGACGGCATGGCGGAGGTCATCAAATACGCTTTGATCGACGGCGACGGGTTCCCTGATCTTTCGGACCCGGCGGCGGTCAGAAGGGCGCCGGAGGCCGTGATCGAGCGGTCTGCCGCGATCAAAGAGCAGATCGTCCTGGAGGACGCGAAGGACCTGGGGAACCGCCAGATCCTGAACCTGGGACACACCATCGGCCACGCCGTGGAGAAGCTCTCCGCGTACCGGCTGAGCCACGGACAGGCGGTGGCGAAGGGCCTCGCCCGCATCGCGGAGATCGCCCTGGACCAGGGCTGGTGCGGGGAAGAGGTGCCGGCGAGGACCAAGGCGCTCCTCAACGCCTACGGGTTCGACCTGGAGATCCCATACGGGGCGGAGGAGATCTTCGGCGCCATCACCAGGGACAAAAAGAGAAAGAACGATTCCATCGATATCATCGTGCCGGAGGCCTTCGGGCGCTGCGTCATCAGGCGGCTTTCACTACAGGAGCTCCGGGCGATCCTTTAGAGTTATGAAGACGATATCCATCATCCCATCCAAATCCGACGCCCACCGGGCCCTGATCGCTGCGGCGCTCTCCGGGGATCCCTGCGAGGTGATCTGCGAGGCGGCCTCCCGCGACATCGAGGCGACGTCAGGGTGCCTTGCGGCCATCGCAGAGGCGAAGGCGACCGGCGCCAAAGCCATGATGGACGCCGGCGAGAGCGGCTCCACCTTAAGGTTCCTGCTGCCGGTGGTGGGCGCCCTGGGCATCCGGGGGAGCTTCGCCCTGCAGGGAAGGCTCGCCAAACGGCCGCTCTCGCCCCTCTACGAGGCCCTGAAGGAGCACGGCATGCGGCTCTCCCGCCAGGGCGTGAGCCCGCTGTCCTTCTCCGGGCAGCTGAAGAGCGGCGCCTATGCGCTGCCGGGGAACGTGTCCTCCCAGTTCATCACGGGGCTTTTGTTCGCCCTGCCGATCCTGCCGGGGGACAGCACGCTCACGGTGACGGGCAGGCTGGAGTCCGCGGGCTACGTGGACATGACCCTGCGCACTCTGGACCGGTTCGGCATCCGGGTGGAACGGGTGATGGGCAATATGGGCACGGTCTACGAGATCCCGGGCGGCCAGCGCTATCAGGCGCCGGTATCCTACCGGGTGGAAGGGGACTGGTCCAACGCCGCCTTCTGGCTGGCGGCGGGCGCCATCGGGAAGGAGACCGTCGCCGTGACGGGCCTCGCCGCCTCCTCCGCCCAGGGTGACAAGGAGATCCTGGACCTGCTGCGCCGGTTCGGCGCGGAGGTGGAGCAGAAAGAGGACCGGGTGACCGTCCATCCGGCGGGGGGCAGGCTCACCGGCATCGAGATCGACGCCGGCAGCATCCCCGACCTGGTGCCGGTGCTTTCCCTCGTCGCTTCCGTGGCGAAGGGGGAGACGCTGATCCGGGGCGCCGGCAGGCTCAGAGCCAAGGAGAGCGACCGGCTCACGGCGATCCACGAGGGCCTCGGTTCCCTGGGGGCGGAGGTGGAGGAGATGCCGGACGCCCTGCTCATCCGCGGAAAGGAGAGGCTCACAGGCGGCGCGGCGGACAGCGTGAACGATCACCGCATCGCCATGATGGCGGCCATCGCTTCGCTGGTCACGGAGGGGCCTGTGACCCTGACCGGCTGGGAGGCGGCGTCCAAATCCTACCCGTCCTTCTACGAGGTGCTGCGGGAAAACGACCTGGACAGGAACCTAATTCTCAAATAGTTTACAGAGGTATGTATTATGTCATCCACAATGGGATCGCATTATAAGTTCACCATCTTCGGCCAGTCCCATTCCCCGGCCATCGGGGTCACCATCGAGGGGATCCCGGCGGGGACCGTGATCGAGATGGATAAGCTCCAGGCCTTCCTGGAGCGGCGGGCGCCGGGCAGGAACGCGCTCTCCACACAGCGGAGGGAGGCGGACGTGCCGGAGTTCCTCTCCGGGCTGGTGGGAGACACCGCCTGCGGGGCGCCGGTCACCGCCATCATCCGGAACACCTCGGCCAGGCCGTCCGACTACGACGAGATCCGGGACATGCCCCGGCCGGGCCATGCGGACTACACCGCCCACATCAAGTACGGCGGCCATGAGGACGTGTCCGGCGGCGGCCACTTCTCCGGCAGGCTGACGGCGCCGCTTTGCATCGCCGGGGGCATCGCCCTGCAGCTCCTCGAGGAGAAGGGCATCACGGTATCGGCGAGGGCCGTCGAGATCGGCGGGAGACCGGATCATTTCGAGGAGACCATCGCCGCGGCAAGGGATGCGGGGGATTCCGTCGGCGGCATCGTGGAGTGCGTGATCAAAGGCGTGCCGGCAGGGATCGGCGGACCGATGTTCGACGGGCTCGAGGGCGTCATCGCGAAGGCGGTCTTCGGGATCCCGGCGGTCAAGGGCGTGGAGTTCGGCGCGGGCTTCGAAGCGGCCCGGAAGAAGGGCAGCGAGAACAACGACGGATTCCGCTTTGATGAGAGCGGGAAGGTCGTGACGGAGAAGAACGACGCCGGCGGCATCCTTGGGGGCATCAGCTCCGGCATGGACATCGTGTTCCGGGCGGCCTTCAAACCGACGCCGTCCATCGCGCTGCCCCAGCACACCATCTCCTGGTCCAGAAGGGAGAACGCGGAGATCCGGGTGAAGGGGCGCCACGACCCGTGCATCGTCCTGAGGGCGGTGCCGGTGGTGGAAGCGGCTGCCGCGGCTGCTTTGATCGATCTGATGCTTTGACGGAGAAAGGAAGACAGAAGAAGATGGCATTGGAAGAATACAGAAACGAGATCGACCGCATCGACCGGGAGCTGATCGAAAAGCTGGAGGAGCGGATGCGGGTGGCGGAGAAGATCGCCGCATACAAGAAGGAGAACGGGAGCCGGATCTTCGATCCCCTGCGGGAGCGGGCGCTGCTGGACAAGGTGACGGCGCTCTCGGCGCCGGACATGGCCTCCTATAACCGGATCCTGTTCCGGTCCATCATGGAGATGTCCAAGGACCACCAGGCCAAGGTGCTCCAGCAGGCCTCCCCGGTGGCGGCGGAGATCCAGCAGGCACTGGAGACCACCCCGAAGCTGTTCCCGGCCTCGGCGACGGTGGCCTGTCAGGGCGTGCCGGGGGCCTACAGCCAGGAGGCCTGCGACAAGATGTTCAAGATCCCGAAGATCATGTTCCTGAAGAACTTCGAGGGGGTCTTCTCGGCCATCAAAAGCGGCCTCTGTGAGTACGGCATCCTGCCGCTGGAGAACAGCACCGCCGGTTCGGTGAACCAGGTCTACGACCTGATGATGGAATACAACTTCCACATCGTCAGGAGCGTCAGGCTCAAGGTCAACCACTGCCTGCTGGCCCGGGAGGGCGCCGCCAAAGGGGAGATCCGGGAGATCTTCTCCCACGGCCAGGCCCTGGCCCAGTGCGAGAAATACCTGAAGCAGTTCCCGCTGGCGAAGATCACCGAGTGCGAGAACACCGCCGCGGCGGCGAAGAAGGTGGCGGAGAGCGGCCGCAGGGACTGGGCTGCCATCGGTTCCGAGACCAACGGACAGCTCTACGGGCTCGAATGCCTGGAGACGGGCATCCAGGACAACGACAACAACTACACCAGGTTCATCTGCATCTCCCGGGACCTCATGATCTATCCGGGGGCGAACAAGACCAGCATCATGATGATCCTGGACCACAAGCCGGGCGCGCTCTACAACGTGCTGGCCAGGTTCAACGCCATGGGGATCAATCTGGAGAAGCTGGAATCCAGGCCGCTGCCGAACAGGGACTTCGAGTTCATGTTCTACTTCGACATCGAGGAGTCGGTCTACTCGGAGGAGTTCATCCACATGATCAACCAGCTGGATGAGATGAGCCGGGAATTCAAATATCTGGGAAGCTACAGCGAGGTATAG
>CADCOV010000007.1 GCA_902803185.1 uncultured Eubacteriales bacterium | reverse complement strand
GTCAACACCGGCTGGAACGGCACCGGCAAGCGCATCTCCATCAAGGACACCCGCGGCATCATCGACGCCATCCTGGGCGGCGACATCAAGACCGCCCCGACCAAGATGATCCCGTACTTCAACTTCGAGGTACCGACCGAGCTGCCGGGCGTGGATCCTGCGATCCTCGACCCGAGAGACACCTACGCCGATCCGGCGGAATGGGAAGCCAAGGCCCGGGATCTGGCCGGCCGCTTCATCAAGAACTTCCACAAGTACGAGTCCAACGACGCCGGCAAAGCCCTGGTCGCCGCTGGCCCGCAGCTGTAAGAACAAAACCAGGCGGGGCGCCGAAATGGCGCCTCGTTTTTCGTTGGATCGGCACGGCGGCAGCGGTGCCGGTCGTTCCATCACTATCCGATTCCATGCCTAAAAACAGGTTTTCTCCATTTTCTGCGCAGTAATCGGCCTTTTTTTAAAAAATGGCATGAAACCAGGGTTTGAAGGCCCATTCTCTTCCTGTATCTTCCAATTCTATGCCAGATAATCAGTTTTTCCGGTTTTCTGCGCAGATAATGCCTTTTTTGCGATTTCAGGCATCATTTGTTGTATTATGTAAACCGGATGTAAGGCGATGTAAGGCGCCCCAGCAAAAGAGCCGCCCCTGCCGGGGCGGCTCGCTGCTTTGTTCGTTTTGTCTTTACCTCTTCTTCAGGAGGCCCAGGAGGCCGCGCTTCAGGACCTGGCCGCCGGCGCTGATGAGCTGGGACTCGATCTTCGCCTTGCGGGCAGCCGCCTTCTTGCGCTCCGCTTCCTCTTCCTTTTCCCGCTTCTTGCGGGCGGCCTCGGCTTCCTTCTCCGCTTTCTTGCGGGCGGCCTCGGCTTCCTTCTCGGCCTTCTTGCGGGCCGCTTCCTCTTCCTTCGCCTTCTGCTTCTCGTACTCCGCCTTTTCCTTCTCGAAGGCCAGGCGTTCGGCTTCGAGCTTGGCCCGCTCCTCGTCCTCCGCCTTCTTGCCCTGGATGATCTCGTAGGCGGACTCGTTGTCCACCATCTGGTCGTATTTGCTCATGCCGTCGGACTGGAACATGGCGGCGCGGGAGACCGGATCCGCCTGGGCCATCAGGCTCTGCGGGCAGATGATCTTGGTGCGCTGGACGATGCCCGGGACGCCCTCGTCATCCAGGAAGGAGACCAGCGCTTCGCCGACGCCCAGCTCCATGATGACGTCCTCCGCCTTGAAGGCCGGGTTGACGCGGAAGGCCTGGGCCGCGGAACGAACCGCCTTCTGCTCCGCCGGGGTGTAGGCGCGGAGGGCATGCTGGACACGGTTGGAGCACTGGGCCAGAACGCTGTCCGGGATATCCGACGGGCTCTGGGTCACGAAGTAGATGCCCACGCCCTTGGAGCGGATCAGCTTGACCACCTGCTCGATCTTCTGCACCAGCACAGACGGTGCGTCGGTGAAGAGCATGTGGGCTTCGTCGAAGAAGAAGACCAGCTTCGGCTTGGCGGCGTCGCCGGCTTCCGGCAGCACCTCGAAGAGCTCGGTCATCATCCACAGCAGGAACATGGAATATAGCTTCGGGTTCTGCACCAGCCGGACGGAATCCAGCAGGTTGATCATGCCCTTGCCGTTGCTGTCGGTGCGGATCCAGTCGTGGATGTCCAGATCCGGCTCGCCGAAGAACAGGTCGCCGCCCTGGGCTTCCAGCGGGAGGAGCGCCCTCAGGATGCCGCCCAGGGACTGCTGGGCGATGTTGCCGTAGGTCAGGATGTAGTCGTCCTTGTGGTCGCCCACGTAGCTGATCATCGCCTTGAGGTCCTTGAGGTCGATGAGCTTGAGGCCATGGTCGTCCGCGATGCGGAAGAGGATGTTCAGCACGCCCTCCTGCGCCGCGGTGAGGCCCAGGATCCGGGAAAGGAGCTCCGGCCCCATGTCGGAGACCGTGGCCCGGATCGGGTGGCCGTTCTCGCCGTAGATGTCCCAGAAGGTGGTGGTGTAGGCTTTGTACTGGAAGACGTCCCGGAGGCCGAAGCGGTCGATCCGCTTCTCCATGCCCTCGTTGCTGACGCCCGGCACGCAGAGGCCGCTGACGTCGCCCTTGACGTCGCAGAGGAAGACCGGGACGCCGGCGTCCGCAAAGCTCTCCGCCATGCACTTCATCGTGATGGTCTTACCGGTGCCGCTGGCACCGGCGATCAGGCCGTGGCGGTTGCACATCGGCAGGCTCATGTTCACCCTTTCTCCGTCCTGGGAAAGGCCCATATATATTTTTCCGTCTAAATACATCTTTTGCCTCTTTCCTTTGCCATGGAAATCGTGAATATTCTGATTCGATTATAACGATTTCTATCTGTCGCTGTCAACGCTCCCAACCTCGGTGACGGAAACTTTCTCCGCCAGGCGCCTGGCCAGGATGGCTTTGAGGTCCTCCGGCGTGAACTTGTAGGCGGCGTTGCAGAAGTGGCACTTCACCTCGATGTCCTCGCCGTCGTCGATCATCTCCCGAAGGTCCCCGGTCTGGATGGATGCCAAAGCGCCGGCCACCCGTTCTCTGGAGCAGTTGCACCGGAACCGGATCTCCTGCTCGTCGGTGAACTCCGGATCCAGCCCCAGGAGCAAAGTCCCCAGGATGTCCTCCGGCTCATAGCCCTCCTCCAGGAAGCTGGTCACGTGGTCGATCCCCTTGAGGTTCCGCTCCACGATGCTGATGACCTCCTCCG
>CADCOV010000006.1 GCA_902803185.1 uncultured Eubacteriales bacterium | reverse complement strand
GCGGAGGAGATCGCAGCGCTTTTGAGATCCTGACCTAGTCCAGGATCTCTTTTTTGATCAGCCTCTTGCCGCAGTGCGGGCAGACCGCCGGCACCGTCAGGCGGCTCGGGTCCACGGACCCCATCGGGATCCCCTGGTCCCGGACCTTTTCGTAGGCGCTCATGCCCCGGATGCTGACCACCCGGCCGTTGCCCTGATAATACGGCAGCTCACCTCCGCAGTCCGGGCAGCGCCACCGGTTCTTGCCGATGCCTGACTGCATGGTCTGCAGGATCAGATAGACGATCAGGGAGACCGCCGTCACCGCCAGCACGATCCTCGCCGGCAGGAATACGGCCCTGCCCCTGCTGCTGGCGAGGAAGGCCCCCAGCAGGATGCTGACCGCGAACACCACGACCACGTATCCCATGAGCCTGGTGAGCGCCGCGCTCCGCTTCATCAGACCGCGGAGCCTGTCATCGGCGATATCTTCAAGCCGGATCAGCGTGAAAAGCCTGTTCTTGTCCATATCTTCCGCACTACTTTCCGATCCGCGAAGGCCTTCTCATGATGGCTGCCCCCAGCTGCCAGGTGATGGTCATCGGCTCCGTCAGACCGTCCAGGACGATGGCGACCGCCTCCTCCTGGGCCTTCGCCAGTTCCAGGGCCTCGCCGAGGCCCATGTATCTCAGCTCGAACTCGCTCCGGTAATCCTCCGGCATCTGCTCCGGTTGGGAGAAGACGGCCACGAACTTCTGTCCGTCCTCAGACTCCATCAGGTCCGGTTTGCCGGTCTCCGGCACGATCGGGACGACGAGGGCCGTGTCCCTGAGGCAGGTCAGCACCCAGTTATAGGTCTCCGGCGTCGTGTGCTTGAGAAAGCGGCTCTTCAGATAGACCAGCTGTCTGCCGCCCTCCAAAAGCTGCGCGGCGTATTCTCTCTCTTCCATGGGATCCTCCGTTCCTCTCTGTCAAAGTATCTCAAGTAAAACACAGTTCATCCGAAAACGCAATCGGTTTTGCTGTTTACATAATACTCTTTTCCGTCATCAAGCCTGATACAGCCCAGCTTGTGGCCGAAGCAGCAGCCGCAATCGATGGCGATGTGACCCTTCTGCCGCAGGATCCCGTCCCCTCCGCCGTAGGTGAAGGTCGGCCGGTGGCCGGTCACGACGTACCGGTCATCGTAGTAAGGCTCCGTGAGATCCGGCGCCTTGAACAGCAGCTCGGACAGCTCGTAGTCCTCCGGCTCCTTGGCGGGATCGAAGGGTTCGAGCCCCGCATGGACCATCAGGTAGGTCCTGCCTCCCGCCTCCGTCTCCTCGAAGAGCGAGCAATCCCCCAGGTAGTCCAGGAGCTCCGCCTGCTCCTCCCGGTCCAGCCGGCGGAAGGCTTTGATCGTGGTGTCTCCCCCGTTCGCCATCCAGTTGGAATAGCTCAGAAGATCGTCGGCGCTGAGGTAGCTCTCCGCATTCTCCTCGGTCACCTCCACCAGGAGGCGACGGAGCACGGTCATCATCATGAACTCGTGGTTTCCGATGAGGGGCACCGCGTTCGGCATCCCCATCAAAAGCCGGAGCACCCCGATGGGATCCGGTCCCCGGTCCACCATGTCCCCCAGCACGTAAAGGGTGTCCTCCTCCCTGAGATCGATCAGGGCGAGAAGTTCTTTGAGCTCCTTCAGGCAGCCGTGGATGTCGGCGACAGCGTATTGCATGGTCAGTCCTTTCTGATCCGGAAGGTCTTCGGCGCCAGCTTATAGGCCAGCAGGCAGGCGATCGCGCCGTATGCCAGGCTGAACAGGATGGAGCCGGCCGCAAAGGGCAGGAACGGGATGTTGTCGATCTGCACCAGTCCGTAGGAGACGATGTAGACCAGGAGATTCATTACCATGTACGGCACGCTCTTGATCGCGACCTCCTTGGTGAAGGGCTGGAGCAGATAGTAGATCGCCAGGTAATGGATGGTGAAAAAGAGCATGCAGGCCACGGTGGAGATCAGGATGAGCAGGCAGTCCCTCCCTCTCCCCTGTCCCGTGAGGAGCAGGGCAGCTGCCAGGCCGCAGCCGATCAGAAGCGCCGGTGGCAGGTTGACCAGGGAGATGTCCCTGAGCCTGAGCCGGAACATCTTCAGGATGCTCGCCGGTTCCCGGTAGAAGCTGTAGTTCAGCATGCTGGAATCGCAGTTCGCGAACAGCGCCTGGGTGTAGCTCGGTCCCCGGTTGATCAGGTACATGACGAAGAAGATGGCCTGGAACTTGCCGGTGATGGCCTTCGCCGCCCCTTCCCTGATCTGCGGGAACAGCACCAGGGCGCCGCAGAGGGCGATGATGACGGCCCCGGCAACGATGCAGATGACCTTGGTCCTGTGCCAGAGCAGCTTCCGGTGGCGCTTGACGAAGAGCTCGTCCAGGTAGTCGAACCCGGTCCTGTCGCTCGTCGCGCCTTCCGCCGTCCCGGTGATGAGGCTGTGGGAAGCCGCCGCGGTCGCCCCCTTCGCCGAGTCCACGTTGGACATGGTGAAGAACAGGAGCTTGCGGCAGAGCTCGCCGTAGCGGTCAAAGCGGAACAGATACAGCGCCGCCGGCACCGCCGGAACGCACATCCCGGCGCAGACCGCGATGAGGAGCCACTTCGGCGGCAGGAACAGGGGGATGTCCCACTCCGCCGCGACCTTCAGGATCGGCGGGAGGACCAGGGCGGCAAAGATCATGGCGGCCAATGCGAGCAGGGCGAGCTGGACCTTGTCCATCTTGAGCTCCCAGTGCCTGCGGTCCACCCGGATCACGCTCAGCGCGCCGAAGACCAGCCGTACCGTAAAGGCGAAGACCGTCGCAGCGGCCCATACCCAAAGAGGAAGTCCCCTCACCAGACAGACGATCCCGCCGCCGATCAGGAACCCAAGGACCTGCCGCAGCAGGTCGTAGAGGTACTGGGACAGGGTATATTTCCGGGCGTCCATCCGCATCAGGCTCACCGCGTAGTAGGTGTCCATGTCCGTATCGATGACGTCGGAATTGAGGAGGCCGCCGATCAAAGTCATCACCATGGCGGCATAGAGGAAGCATTGCCCCTCCTCGCCCGGGACGGCCTTGGACAGGAACCAGCCCAGGAGCCCCAAAATCGTGAAATACAGGGCTTTCCCCAGGAGGAACCCGCCGATCTCCCGGAGCACCGCGAAGGCGGTTGCAAGGCTCTTCAGGAAGTCGCTCTTATACAGCACCGGTCGGAAGAGGAAGCGCAGGAACTTCACCTCCCGGATCCGGTAGATGCCGGTGTTGATCCGGTAGGTCATCCGGAGGGCAAAGGCGATGGTGAAGGCGCGGAACATCAGGCGTTCCCTCCTTCGTCCCGCAGCGCGGCCAGGATCTGCTCCCGGTAGGCGCTGTCGGAGATCGTCTCCCGCGGAAGCTCCTCCAGGACGCCGTGGTTCAAAAGCACGATGTCGTCGCACAGATCCAGGGCCAGGTCCAGGATGTGGGTCGAGAAGATCGTGACCCTCCCCTCCTTCTGTTCCCTGAGCCGTTCCTTCATCTCCTCCGCCACCACCACGTCCAGGGACGTCAGCGGCTCATCCAGGAGCAGCAGCGAAGGCGCGGCGATCAGGTTGACCAGCATCTGCATCTTGTTCTTCATGCCGTGGGAGTAGTCCCGCATGAGCTTATCCCGGTCCGCCGGAGCGATGGACATCATGTCGAAATAGCTGTCCAGAGGCAGGAACTCGGGGATCTCGTCCCGGTTGATGTCCAGGAAGAACTTCAAAAACTCCCGGCCGGTCAAAAACTCCGGCACCGTCGGC
>CADCOV010000005.1 GCA_902803185.1 uncultured Eubacteriales bacterium | reverse complement strand
GATGATCGTCGTGCGGCCCACCATGAGTTTGTTCAGAGCGTCCTGGATCAGGATCTCCGTGTCCGTGTCGATGTTGGCGGTGGCCTCGTCCAGGATCAGGACCGAAGGCTTGAAGGCCAGGGTCCGGGCGAAGGACAGAAGCTGCCGCTGGCCCGCCGAGAAGGCGGCGCCCCGCTCGATGACCTCGTGGCTGTAGCCGCCGGTGAGGCCCTCGATGAAGCCCGCCGCGTTCACCGTCTTTGCGGCGGCGGCGATGTCGGCGTCCGTGATGTCCGTTTCGTTCAGGCGGACGTTGTCCGCCACGGTGCCGCTGAACAGGAAGACGTCCTGCAGCATCTCGCCGATGTTGCCCCGGAGGTCGTCCAGTTTGATCTTGCGGATGTCCACGCCGTCGATCAGGATCTGGCCCTTCTGGATGTCGTAGTAGCGGCAGATCAGGTTCTGGATCGTGGTTTTGCCCGCGCCGGTGGCGCCCACGAAGGCCACCTTCTGGCCCGGCGCCACGTGGAAGGAGACGTCCCGGAGGACCCATTCGCCTTCCTTGTAGGCGAACCAGACGTTCTTGAATTCGATGTCGCCCCGGAAGCTCTCCATGTGGATGGCGTCCGGCTCGTCCACGACCTCAGGCTCCGTGTCCAGGAGCCAGAAGATCCGCTCCGAGCAGGCGATGGCGGACTGGATGACGTTGAACTCCTCCGCCAGCTCCTGGATCGGCTGGAAGAACTTGCTGATGTAGCGCTGGAAGGCGATCAGCGTGCCCACGGTGACGATGCCCTCCACCGCCATGTGGCCGCCGAAGAAGATGAGGATCGCCAGCGCCGTGATGTTCATGATGTAGGAGACCGGGCTGTAGAGGGCGAAGGCGAAGAGCTGCTTCATGTTGACCTGGCGCAGCTTTTCGGTCTTGTCCCTGAAGTCCTTCTCCATGTCCTTCTCCGCGGTGAAGGCCTGCACCACCTGCATGCCGGTGATGCGCTCCCCGACGAAGGCGTTGAGCTCCGAGATCATGGCCCGCATCTGGCGGTAGATCTTGCGGGTCGCGGTGGTGAACAGGAAGGTCAAAACCGTGATCACCGGGATCACCGTGAAGATGTAGAGGGACAGCCGCACGTTGTAGAGCAGCATGGAGCCCATGACGCCCAGGAGCACGAAGATTCCCTTCAGGATGTTCACGATGACGTCGGTGAACAGCTGGCTCACCGTCTCGCAGTCGTTGGTGACCCTGGTCACCAGGCGGCCCACCGGGTTGTCGTTGAAGAAGCCGATGTGGAGCTTCGTCAGGTGGGTGAAGATGTCGTTTCTCAGGTTGAAGATGATCTTCTGGCTCGTCTGGGCCAGGATCATCGCCTGCAGGTAGGTGAGGACGAACTGCACCACGACGGAGGCGCCGTACAGCAGGCCCTGCTTCAGGACGCCACTCACATCCTTCGCTTCGATGAATTCGTCGACGGCACTCCCCAGGATCCGCGGCTGGTAGAGCTCCACCCAGACCACCACGAGGATGATCAAAAGGGCCAGCAGGAACCAGCCGATGTACGGCTTGCCGTAGGCCAGCAGGCGGAGGAGCGGGCGTCCGTTTTTGCTCTTCATGACAAAGTTATCGTCGTTCACAGCCGGTACTCCTCCTCTCTCATTTTTTCCATCAGCTGGCGCTGGTACAGCTGGGCGTAGAAGCCGCCCTTGGCCATGAGCGTCTCGTGGTTTCCGGATTCGGTGATGGTGCCGTCCTCTAAGACGATGATCTTGTCCGCGTCCTGCAGGGTGGAGACCCGGTGGGCGATGATGATGTTCGTCTTGCCCTTCCGGTACTCCGCCAGATTTCTCTTGATCTGCTCTTCGGTATCGGTGTCGACGGCAGACAGGGAGTCATCCAAAATCAGGATCTCCGGGTCCAGGATCAAAGCCCTGGCGATGGCGATCCGCTGCTTCTGGCCGCCGGAGAGGGAAACGCCCCTCTCGCCCACCATGGTCTCATAGCCGTCCATGAAGTCCACGATGTTGTCGTGGACGCAGGCCATCTTCGCCGCCTCTTCGATTTCCCCGCGGGAAACGCCGCGGTCGCCGAAGGCGATGTTCTCCGCCACCGTGGCGGAGAACAGGAAATCGTCCTGCAGCACGTAGCCCATGGTCTCCCGGAGGGTGCGCAAAGTCACGTCGTGGATCTCCTTGCCCCCGACGTAGATCATATCCCGCTCCGGATCCATGGTGCGCAGCAGCAGGCTCACCAGCGTGGTCTTGCCCGCGCCGGTGCGGCCGACGATGCCTAAGGTCTCTCCTTGGTTTACGGTAAAACTAATATCATGAAGTGTTGGCTTCGTGTCTCCCGGATAGGTGAAGCTGAGGTTCTTGACCTCGATGCTGCCCTTGAGCGGCTCTTCCTTCTCCGCCGGGATGATGTCTTTGATGTCGGACTCGGTGTGGAGCACGTCCTCGATCCTCGAGAGGGAGGCGGAGCCGCGGGTCACCACGTTGATGATCCTGCCGATGGAGGCGATCGGCCACACCAGCATGTTCAGGTACTGGATGAAGGCGCCGAAGTCGCCCACGCTGATCCTGCCCTGGATCGCGATGGTGCCGCCGTAGGCCACGGTCAGGGCGATGGACACGCCGGTGATCATCCGCATGAACGGGAACATGAAGGCCTCCACCCGGGTCTGCCGGATGTTGGCGTCGCAGGAGGCCTGGTTGACCTTGAGGAACTCCCGGCACTCCTTCTCCTCCTGGACGAAGGCTTTGATGACCTTGATGCCGGAGAGCTTCTCCTGCACGAAATCGCTGACGACGGCGAAGGCCTCCTGGCGCTTCGTGAACCTGACGTGCATCTCCCGCCCCACGAACCGGGTCACGAGCCCCACCATGAGGAGAGGCAGTATGGACACGACGGAGAGGATCGGGTCGATCTTCGTTACCATGTTGTACACGGTGGCAGCGCCGATGACGACGCAGTCCAGGCCCATCATCAAAGTGACCGCGAAGGTCATCCGGATGGCCTCGATATCGTTGGTCATGAAGGCCATGACCTCGCCGGCCTTATGCTCGTGGAAATACGAGGTCGGCAGGGTCAGAAGGTGCGTGAACAGGTCGTCCCTGATGTCCTTCTCGATGTGGCGGGCCGCACCGAAGATGCAATACCGCCAGCCGAGTCTTCCCAGCAGCACCAGGGTGACGATGAGGGCCATGATCGCGACGGTCCTCGTGAAGTCCCCCTCCACGATGGTGTGGTCCTCGATCCGGTCGATGATATTGCCCACTAAAAGAGGGACCCGCGTCTGGGCAAGGTCGATCACGACCAAAATCGCCATGCCGATCAGGTACCTCCACTTGTACTTCGCTATGAATCCTCGCGCGTAAGGGCTCCGGATGATGTCCATGATCCCGCGCTTGCGAGTGTCCTTCCCCATACCTTTTCTCCTCAATGCTCCGTCGTTGTTAAGCACAATTATAGCACCATAGGCTGGCTCGGGATACCTGTGATTTTGACAATTCGGTGGTATATGATATGATAGATTCTGATGAAAGCCGGGCGGCGGCGAAAGATGCGCCATCCCCGGCAGAAAGGCAGCACATTTCGGATGAAAAAACTCCTACTCATCGCCACCGGCGGCACTATCGCCTCCCGCCCTTCGGAGAATGGGCTCGCGCCTGCCCTCTCGGCGGAGCAGCTCCTGGCCGCCGTGCCTGAAGTCTCCGCCCTCTGCGAGATCGAGGTCCGGCAGCTCTTCAGCATCGACAGCACCAACATGACCCCTTCCCTGTGGCTCCGCATCGCCGCGGAGATCCGTGGGGGGTATGAGGATTTTGACGGCTTCGTCATCACCCACGGCACGGACACCATGGCCTACACCGCCGCGGCCCTCTCCTACCTGATCCAAGGCGCCTCCAAGCCGATCGTCCTGACGGGCTCCCAGCGCCCGATGGGAGATGACATCACCGACGCCCGCCGCAACCTCCTGGACAGCTTCCGCTTTGCCTCCCAGGACGGCGTTGGCGGCGTCTACATCGTCTTCGACGGCAAAGCCATCCTGGGCACCCGGGCCCGCAAGATGCGCACGAAGAGCTTTGACGCCTTCGAGAGCGTGAACTTCCCGGTGGCCGCCTTCCTGGACGACCGCCGCATCGTGACCTACGTCAGCGGCAGCGGCAACGGCAATGGCCCGGCCGAAGTCTCCTTCTCCGACCACCTGAACGAGAGCGTCTTCGTCCTCAAGCTGATCCCGGGCATCGACCCGGCGATCCTGAGCTACCTGGGCGAGCACTACGACGTCATTGTCATCGAAAGCTACGGCGTGGGCGGCATCCCGTTCCAGGACGAAAACAACTTCCTCAAAGAGGTCGAGGACCTCTCCGCCCGGGGCAAGATCGTGGTCATCGCCACCCAGGTCATGCTGGAAGGCAGCGACGCGGACCGCTACGAAGTGGGCGCCATCGCCCTCCGCCGCCTCCACCTCCTGCAAAGCTACGACATG
>CADCOV010000004.1 GCA_902803185.1 uncultured Eubacteriales bacterium | reverse complement strand
GTGCTGGACCTCAAGACGATCCTGGTGGAATACCTGAAGCACCAGAAGGACGTGGTCACCAGGAGGACCCGCTTTGACCTGAAGAAGGCGGAGGCGAGGGCCCACATCCTGGAGGGTCTGCGCATCGCCCTGGACAACATCGACGAGGTGATCAAGACCATCCGCGAGTCCTACAACGACGCGAAGGAACAGCTCATGAAGCGCTTCGGCCTCTCCGAGCTGCAGGCCCAGGCGATCCTCGACATGAGGCTCGCCAGACTGCAGGGACTGGAGCGGGAGAAGATCGAGAACGAATACAAGGAACTGATGGAAAAGATCGCCTACTACAAGTCTCTCCTCGCGGACGAGCACCTGCTGATGGGCGTCATCCGGGACGAGCTCCTGGACATCAAGAAGAAGTTCGGCGACAAGAGGCGCACCAAGATCGTCCGCGACGAGGGCGACCTGGACGAAGAGGATCTGGTCGAAGAGGAGAATGTCGCGATTACTCTCACCCATCTGGGGTACATAAAAAGAGTACCGGCTGATACATACAGGGCACAGAAGCGCGGCGGCAAGGGCATCATGGGCATCACGACCCGTGAGAACGATTTTGTCAAGGATCTGATCACCACCTCCACCCACGACTACCTGATGTTCTTCACCAACACGGGCAAAGCCCACCGGATCAAGGCCTACGAAGTACCGGAGGCCACCAGGACGGCCCGCGGCACCCCGGCGATCAACTTCCTGAACCTGCTCCAGAGAGAGCGGATCACGGCGGTCATCCCGGTCAAGAACTTCCAGGAGGAGCGGTACCTCATCGCGGTCACCAAGCAGGGCCTCATCAAGAAGACGGCGCTTTCGGAATTCGACACCAAGCGTTCCACCGGCCTCATCGCCATCAACCTCAAGGATGATGACGAGCTGATCTCCATCAAGGAGAGCACCGGCGAGAACAACGTGGTCATCGTCACCAAGCAGGGCAAGGCCATCTGCTTCTCCGAGAAGGACGTCCGTCCGATGGGCAGGATCGCGGGAGGCGTCAGAGCCATCAAGCTGGAGAAGGACGACGAGGTCGTCTCCATGTCTCTCGTGGAAAAGGACCAGCAGCTGCTGGTGGTCACAGAGAACGGCTTCGGCAAGAGGACTCCGGCGAAGGAGTACAAGATCCAGGCCAGAGGCGGCAAGGGCATCCTCACCTACGATAAGGCCAAGTTCAAGAAGACCGGCGCTTTGATCGGCGCGATGGTCGTGGACGAGGACGATGAGGTGTTCCTGATCAACTCCGACGGCATCATCATCAGGATCAGAGCTGTGGAAGTCTCCGTCCTCGGACGGGCGACCCAGGGCGTCAAGATCATGAAGGTGGAAGACGGCACCAAGATCGTGGCCATGGCCAAAGCCATCAGCGAGGAAAGGGAGAACCCGGTCGCCGGCGGCAGCGCTGACGACGACGGACAGCAGCAGCTTTCGCTGTAGTCCGGTGAAGTTGGGTTTGTTTTTCCCGCTGAATACGCTATAATGAACCTGTGTGTATCATTCACACAGGTTTTTTATGGAGGCAAACAGTGGATAATCTGAAGCTCATCATCCCGGGAAAACCGGAGTATGTCACCATGATCCGGCTGGCGACCGCATCGCTGGCGTCGGTGAACGGATTCGACGTGGATCAGATCGAGGACATCAAGGTGGCTGTCGCGGAAGCATGCAAACTGGTCTCCTGCCATGGATGCGAAGGGTTCAGCGACAAGTACGAGGTCGACTT
The DNA here is from genome assembly GCA_902803185.1 of uncultured Eubacteriales bacterium. Taxonomy (GTDB): domain Bacteria; phylum Bacillota; class Clostridia; order Peptostreptococcales; family Anaerovoracaceae; genus Eubacterium_B. The sequence continues at coordinate 1,970 of CADCOV010000004.1, read as the reverse complement.
CAACGTCGACAAGGGATGCTTTGACGTGACGGTGATCGATGCCTGCGACCATCACAGCATCGAGAAGACCCACACCTGCACGCACTGTCCGGAGGACGGCAACATCGGCGCAATCATGATCAGATCCCTGATGAACTGCGTCGAGACGGGCGTGGACGACTGCGGCCACAAGTACATCACCATGGTGAAGAGAGCAAAATAAGAATGGTAGATCAGGAACTGTTTGAAGACTACAAACACGACCCGACAATCGAAAAACGAAACGCCATCGTGGAGAAGAACCTCTACATGGTGGATATTCTGATCAGGAAGTACCTCGGCAAAGGTGTGGATTACGACGATCTGTACCAGATCGGGGCACTTGCGCTGGTCTCCGCAGTTGAGCGCTTTGACCCTGACAAGGGCTTTGAGTTCAGCTCTTTTGCCACGCCTACGATCCTGGGAGAGATCAAGAAGTATTTCCGGGACAAGCAGTGGAGCCTCAAGGTCCCGCGCCGCCTGAAGGAGATCGCCGCCAAGGTCCAGGAGGTCAAGGACAGCTTCTACAGCAAGTACCAGCGGACGCCGACGGTGGAGGAGCTGGCCGAGGAGACCGGCTTCACGCCGGAGCAGATCATCGAGGCCCTGGACGGCTCCAAGGCCTACGGCACCTTCTCCCTGGACAAGACCTTCGACGAAGCGGGGGAGGACGGGGACAACACCTTCCTCGAGCGCTACACCGGCTTCGACGACGCCGGCTACGACCGGGTGGAGATGGCGGAGCTCATCCGAAAGGTGGTGGACACCTTCAACGACCAGTACAAGTTCATCTTCCGGGAGCGCTTCCTGAACAACCGCTCCCAGTCTGACATCGCCAAGGAGCTGGGCGTCTCCCAGATGACCGTCTCCCGGGCGGAGAAGAACATGATCAAAAGGTTCCGCGGGGAACTGTTCAGATAACCTTAATGCATCGGCGCCCTGCGCCGGGGAGGAAAGACATGATCAACAGCAACATCAGGATCGGACTGATCGGATTCGGCAACATGGGAAGCGCGATCTGCGACGGGCTCATCCGCGCGGACGCCGTGGACCCGCGCAAGATGTGCGCCTGCGCCAAGGACTTCACTAAGCTCAAAGCCAACGCCGAGAAGCGCAACATCCTCGCCTTCGAAACGCCGGCAGAGGTGGTGGATCACTCCGACCTCCTCATCATCGCCGTCAAGCCTTACCTGGTGAAGGAAGTCCTGATGCCTGTCAGAGAGCAGCTTGCCGGCAAGGCGGTGGTCTCCATCGCGGCGGGCTGCGACTTCGCCTTCTACGAAGACTTCCTGGTCCCGGGCACCAACCACATCTCCACGATCCCGAACACGCCGGTCTCCATCTGTGAAGGCGTCCTCGTCTGCGAGGAGACCCACAGCCTGACCGAGGAGCAGCTCAGCGCCTTCAAGCGCATCTTCTCCTCCATCGGCGTCCTGGAATTCATCGACAGCAAACACCTCTCCGTCGGCGGCACCGTGGCCGGCTGCGGCCCGGCCTTCGCGGCGATGTTCATCGAAGCCTTGGGCGACGCCGGCGTCAAGTACGGCTTGAGGCGTGAGACCGCCTACCGCCTGGCTGCCCAGGTACTGGCCGGCACCGGCGCTCTGCAGCAGGTCTCTGGCGCCCACCCGGGCGCCATGAAGGACGCGGTCTGCTCCCCGGGCGGCACCACCATCCGCGGGGTCGGCGCCCTGGAGGAGGCGGGCTTTAGGAACGCTTTGATCAAAGCCATCGACGCGATCGAGGGGTAGATAGGAATTTGGTAATTGGAAGAGGGCCCGGCGGGCCCTCTTTTTCTGTGGGGCGTGGCGGGCGGGTGATGGCCAGAATCGCATTTTTTACGTTTCTGGCATCATATGTGGTTTTTTTCGATTTTGGACATGGAAACAGGGAGTTTCATGTCCAAATTTTATTTTTTGCTGAATCTGGCATCATATAATCATTTCTTTTGG
>CADCOV010000003.1 GCA_902803185.1 uncultured Eubacteriales bacterium | reverse complement strand
TACTCCTCTTCTCCCCATATGAAAACTCCCTTCATGATCAACAGTGATTGTCTTTTTCACTGTCTCTCATAAAGGGAGCATATCAGAAGGGGCGCCTTGCTTTTTTGTTCAGCCCTTCAGGCTCGCGTTCAGCACGTCGGTGATCAGCATGTGTCCCGGCGAGTGGGTGATGACGAAAGGCGGTTTGGAGTCCATGACCACGCTTTGGGGCGTCACGCCGCAGGGCCAGAACACAGGGATCTCGCCCGGCCGGATGGTGACCATCTCGCCGAATTCCGGCTTGTACAGGTCCCGGATGCCGATGGCGGAAGGGTCGCCGATCTGGATTGGTGCCCCGTGGACCCTCGGCATGGCGGCGGTGATCTCCGCGGCGCGTTCCGCCTGCTCCGGCGTCATCGGCCGCATGCTCACCACCATGTTCCCGGAGAACGGCCCCGCCGGCTCGCAGGCGATTTTGGTCCGATACATAGGGACGTTGCGGCCCTCTTCGATGTGGCGCACCGGGATGCCCTCCTCCAGCAGCGCCGCCTCGAAGGAGAAGCTGCAGCCGATCAGGAAGCTGACCAGGTCGTCCCGCCAGTAGGAGGAGACGTCGGTGCACTCGTCCGCCAGTACGCCGTCCCGGTAGACCCGGTAGCGGGGGATGTCTCTCGCGATGTCGCAGCCCGGGGCGATGGCAGGGAGGGTCCGCGATCCCGCGGCGCTCACCTCCAACACCGGGCAGGAGCGCGGGTTCCGCTTGGTGAAGAGCAGGAAGTCGCCGGCCAGGTCCTCCGGCAGCACCACCAGGTTCGCCTGGGCATAGCCGGGACAAAGCCCCGCCGTCGGCCCCTGGAAGAGCCCTTCCCGAATGCGCGCCCGCACCTCAGCCGGGCTCAGGCCTGTCAGATCCGTCCTGTTCATGAATCTTTCCTTTCACTGTCGATCAGGTGCCGCAGCTGCCGGATGATGTCGATGCCGACCGCAGCCGGGAACCCGTCCACGCCGTAGTTGTCCCCGTCTCCCAGGGCGTTGATCAGGCCCTCGTCGACCAGGTCCGCCAGGAACCTGCCCGTGTCCTCCGCTTCCGGCAGGCAGCGGGTGCCGCTCAGTTGCTCCAGCGCGGCAGCCAGGGCATAGCCGCCCCAGTTGGAGGTGGTGGCGACGATCAGGTGGTCGGTCGTCGTCTGGCTGGCCCGGACGCCCAGGGCGTCGATGATCAAAGCGCTGAGCTTGCCCATGCCGATCTCATTGCCGCCGTCGCCGATGCCCACCGTCAGGATGCTCCGCGCCGACGCCTCGTCGAAGAGGGTGCTCAAAGGCGCGGTCCATTGGCTGATGTCTTTGTTCGCGGCGTTGGCGTAGATGCCGCCGCTGTTGATGCCGCAGCGCTCGATGGAGATCAAAGCCTTCGGTTCCAGGCGGTCCAGCAAAGCGTCGCAGTCCGCCGCGGTGAGGTCGGTGCCCTCGTAGATCACCGGGATCTCTTCCCGCTCGAAGATGCCCCGGCAAGGGTCGTCGGTCACGATCATCGGGCTAAAGCCCAGGCTCTGCAGGGCTTTGGCGATGGCCCATGCACCCGGCGGCCCGTCGGTCTCCGCAGCCCCTCTGACATAGAATCCCGTGGCGATCAAAACGACGCCCCGGGGAAGGCGCAGCAGCGCTTCCGCTGCCCGGGTGACGTACCCGGGCCCCAGAGCATCCGCAAGGATCTCCATGCCTCTGTGTCCGCGCTGCAGTACGATGGATTCCAATGTTTCCAATGTGGTCCCCTCCTTATCCGCAATCCGCCTCCATCATATCACAACAGGCGCGCAGTGCCAACGAAAAGAAAAGCGCCGTGCGGGGGAGCACAGCGCTTTTTGGATAATGAAGAGGTACTTTGGGGCCGGGGAGGGCCCCTCGGTTATTTAGGGGTACTATCATACTATCGGCCAAACTTAAAATTTACTTAAAGTGGAACTTAAAGTTATTTCTTTTTGATCCGCCTGCCGACCCCTTTGTTGTCGCCGGACCGCCTGCGCTGGATCGCCAGGCCCAGCACCACGCCGGCCAGCACCGCGATGAAGGCCACGAGGCCGCCCGGGGAGCTGGAGAACGGGCTGGTATCGGCCGCCTCTGCGCCCTCGGTCTCCGCCAGGACGAAGGCGGTGGTCAGCGCCAGGGACAGCACCAGGGCGATGGCGATCAAAGCCATCCGCCGTCTATGTTTCGAATGATCGTATCTCATCTCTCATGTCTCCTTTCAACTTTAGTACAGTATAACAGAAAAACCTTGGCCGTACCTAAACTCCGTGAAAAAATGTGCCGGGCCCGACTCTTGCCAGCGCACCGGGAAAGGGCTACAATCGAATTGGGCTTCGGGCCCGGAAGGAGGAGAGGATGCACCATCAGGAACAGAAGAACAGGGCGCAGGCGGCGCCGTGGATGTTCGCCCTCCAGAAGGCCTTTGCGGAGAAACTCGGACCGGCCGGTGCCGTCCGGGCGGTGACGGTGATCCTGCCGAACATCGCGGCGGACTTCGCGAAGGAGCTGGACCGGCTCCCGTCGGGGGCGGCCAAGGCGGAGGACTACCGCTGGGACGACGGCTCCCTGGTGCTGCGCCTGCTCGGTGCGAAGCAGGGGACGAAGAAGCTTTTGATGGAAGTCCGGCTGGACGGGAAGCCTGTGTGGGTCCCGAAGCCGCCGGTGGAACTGTAGCGCACTCGTAAGAAGGAGGCTGAGATGAAGATCACATATTTGGGACATGCCTGTGTCAAGGTGGAAAGCGGCGATTACGCCATCATCATCGACCCGTACACGGACGGCGCCGTGCCGGGCTACGGTGATCTGGAGGAGCAGGCCCAGGAGGTCATCTGCACCCACGAGCACGGCGACCACCACGGGGTGGAAGCGGTCACGATCGCGGCGGCGGAGGGACCGAGCCCGTTCCTGGTGACGCAGGTGGACAGCTGGCACGACGAGAAGGAGGGAGCCCTCCGGGGCCCGAACCGGATCATCGCCCTGGAGGCGGAGGGCCTCAAGGTGGTCCACATGGGCGACATCGGCCATCTCCTGGAGCCTGCGCAGGTGGAAGAGATCGCCGGGGCGGATCTTTTGATGATCCCGGTGGGCGGCTATTACACGGTGGACGCAGCGGGCGCTAAGGCGATCGTGGATCAGGTGGCCCCGAAGGCGGTCATGCCGATGCACTACCGGGGCGAGGGCTTCGGCTACGACGTGATCGGCCCGCTCAGCGCCTTCACGGCGCTCTTCGACGCCGGCCAGGTCACCGAGACCGGCGCATCCTTCGATCCGGCGGAGTGGGCGGCCAAAGAGCCGAAGCCGCAGATCATCGCGGCGAAGGCGAAGTACAGAAGATAGCAGACTGCGGCCCTCCCGGACGGGAGGGCCTTTGCATAGGGGCTGGCGCGGGCGGAAGGCCGATGCCCAAAAACGGGGAAACTTCGGAAATTGGCATCAAAATCAGCTCTTCTTATCAATTTGGGCATGGAAAACCGCACTTAAGACCTATTTTGGTTTACATTTGTATTATTTTATGCCTGAAATCAGAGAAATCCTCGAAATCGATGCCAGTTTTGATGAAAATCGAAATTTGGACATCGCCGCACCCCGCCCCCGCATCCGATGTCGCCCGGCGGGCGACCACCCGGCCGGCAGGCCGTGCTAAGATGAGACTGTAAGCAAGATGTGACGAAAGAAAAGGAGGCAAACATGTACGGAAGCATTTTAGGAGATATGATCGGCTGCCCTTATGAGTTCGACCAGGGCGATAAGACGAAGGACTTCCCGCTCTTCAGCAGGAGATCTTCCTTCACCGACGACACGGTGATGACCTGCGCGGTGGCGGAGGCTTTGCTGGACGTGAGGGATGCGGGAACGGAGAGCGATGACGAGGCGGTGAAGGCGGCCCTCGTCCGCAGCATGAGGGCCTGGGGGCAGAAGTATCCGTACGCAGGGTATGGCGCCCGGTTCAACCGCTGGCTGTCCGCCGCGAGGCCGCAGCCTTACAACAGCTGCGGCAACGGGTCCGCCATGCGGGTCGGTCCGGCGGGCTGGCTGTACGATACGATGGAGGAGACCCGCCGCATGGCGAGGCTGACCTCCGTCGTGACCCACGACCATCCGGAGGGGATCAAGGGGGCGGAGGCCATCGCGGCCGCCATCTTCCTGGCCAGGACCGGCAGCACCAAGGCGGAGATCAAGGACTACGTCGTCCGGGAG
>CADCOV010000002.1 GCA_902803185.1 uncultured Eubacteriales bacterium | reverse complement strand
TTTGCATTTCCACACTGTGGCCTAGCCCGCGCACAGTGTGGATCTTCATTTCCTGGCGATCCACCCGTGTGATTTCTCGTTTTTGCATTTCCACACCGTGGCCCGACCAAAGAAAAAGGACCGCCCGAGAAGGCGGTCCCTGTCTTTGTTCTTCTTACTTTGCCTGTCCGGAAGCGTTCAGCATGTCGCGGATCTTGTGCTGCACCATGCGGGTGATGGCGTCGCGGCCCGGGCCCATGTATTTGCGCGGATCGAAGTCCTCCGGGTGCTCGATCAGGTAGCGGCGGATCTCCGCGGTCATGGCGAGGCGCAGGTCGGTGTCCACGTTGACCTTGCAGATGCCGTACTTGACGGCCTCGTGGATCATGTCCTCCGGCACGCCCTGGGCGCCCGGGATCTTGCCGCCGTACTCGTTGCAGCGGTCCACGAACTCCTTCAGGACGGAGGAAGCGCCGTGCAGGACCAGCGGGGTCTCCGGCAGCAGGCCGTGGATGACCTTGAGGCGCTCGAAGTCCAGATACGGCTCGCCCTTGAACTTATAGGCGCCGTGGCTGGTGCCGATGGCGATGGCCAGGGAGTCCACGCCGGTGCGCTCCACGAATTCCACCGCCTCGTCCGGGTCGGTGAAGGAGGCGCTGCGGGCGTCGACGTTGACGTTGTCCTCGATGCCGGCCAGTCTGCCCAGCTCAGCCTCGACGGTGACGCCGTGGTCGTGGGCGTAGGCGACGACTTCCTTCGTCATCGCGATGTTCTCCTCGAACGGGTGCTTGGAGCCGTCGATCATGACGGAGGTGAAACCGTCGTCGATGCACTGCTTGCAGATCGCGAAGTCTTCGCCGTGGTCCAGGTGCATCGCGATGTCCAGGCCGGTCTCCTCGACCGCCGCCTCCACCAGCTTGCGCAGATAGACCGGGCGCGCGTACTTGCGGGCGCCGGCGGAGACCTGCAGGATCAAAGGAGCCTGCTCGATCCGGGCCGCCTCGACGATGCCCTGGATGATCTCCATATTGTTGACGTTGAACGCGCCGACCGCATAATCGCTGTTCAGCGCCTTCGCGAGCATTTCTTTCGTGCTGATCAAAGCCATGTGTTTACCTCCCATAAGAAAGCCGCGAGTGAGTTCGCGGCTGATCGATCGGCTGATGCCGATTTAATAGACGACTTCGTGGATGATGTCCGCCTGGGTGGATCCTGCATCGAAGACGTATTCGCCTGCCATGATGCCGAACGGGTCGACGCCTTCGCTCTCGCAGACCTTCTCGTATTCCTCGTAGGACTGGAACAGGCCGATCTCCACCAGGTACTCGACTGCATCGTACGCGTTGTTGGAAAGCGGGACCTCGACCTCCATCTTGGCCCGGAGCTTGCCGTCCTTCCAGACGGTGCTGTCCGCAGGGCCGTCCGGCTCCTCCGGCTCCTCCGGTTCCTCCGGATCTTCCGGATCTTCCGGATCCTCCGTACCCGGTTCTTCGGCACCGCCCGGCTCCTCCTGCGGTTCCTCGCCGGACGGGGTCAGCGACTCCGCCATGGCCTTCGGATAGTCCATGATCACGCCGATCCTCCAGTTGATCAAAAGCACCGCGCACAGGATGATGAGCAGTACGACGATGATGTCATTCCAGTTGTAAATGAAGTCTTTGACCCTTTTCAAGATCCGCCTCCTATCTCTGAATCCGGCCCCTTTCACCTCTATTAATTTAACATAAATCACGTGACAGCACAATAGCCATGTTGTATAATGGTAGCCGTGGAAATCTTTGAAATCAAGGCAAATGAAGAGAATCAGCGGCTGGACCGCTTCCTCCGGAAGTACCTCCGCACCGCCCCGCTTTCCCTCATCTACAAGGCGATCCGCAAGGACGTCAAGGTGAACGGCAAGCGCCGCAGCGAGGACTACATCCTGCAGGAGGGGGACTCCGTCGCCCTTTATCTTCCGGCGGAGGAGATCGCGAAGTACCGCGAGCGCCCTGCCCGCACCCGGGCCAAGCGCCAGTTCGGCATCGTCTATGAGGACGAGAACATCCTGGCAGTGGACAAGCCCTTCGGCCTCCTGACCCACGGGGACAGCACCGAGAAGAAGGACCACCTGGCCAATCAGGTGCTGGACTATCTGGTGGAACAGGGCTCCTACGATCCGAGAGCGGAGCGCACCTTCACCCCTGCCCCGGCCAACCGGCTGGACCGGAACACCACGGGACTGGTCCTGTTCGGCAAGAACAGCGCCGCCCTCCGGGAGCTGAATGCTTTGATCCGCAGCCGTTCCGGCATCGAGAAATACTACATGACCATCGTCGCCGGCGAGCTCACCGAGGAGCTGCACCTGACGGACAGCATGGTCAAGGACCACGATACGAACACCGTCCGCATCGCCTCGGAGGACGAGGAGGACAGCCGGGAGATGGAGACCATCGCGACGCCGGTGGAGTCCGCGAACGGATACACTTTGGTGAAGGTCCGCATCCTGACGGGCCGCACCCACCAGATCCGCGTCCACCTGGCCAGCGCCGGGTACCCGGTCATCGGCGACGCCAAGTACGGCGACCGCCGGACCAACGCCTACGTGCGGGAGCGCTTCGGTCTCACCACCCAGCTGCTCCATGCATACCAACTGACATTCGGAACATGCGACGGCGTCCTGGCAGGGCTCACGGGAAAGAGCATCACAGCCTGCCTGCCGCCGAGATTTGAACAGATAAAGAGGGACCTTTTTGGAAGAGAGAGAACTTCAGACAATCGAAGAGAACGACGTCCGGGCGGACATGACCCGCGCCGAAAAACGCCGTCAAAACAAAAAAACCAGAAATAGGATCCTTGCCCGGGAGTGGATCAGGGACCTTCTGATCGCGGCGCTGCTCGCTTTGATCGTGATGCAGTTCATCAAGCCGACCATCGTCCAGCAGCACTCCATGGAGCCGAACTTCTAC
>CADCOV010000001.1 GCA_902803185.1 uncultured Eubacteriales bacterium | reverse complement strand
GGGGTGCGAAGATTTTTTTGCTGCCTGAGGGATCCGGGGCGGCTCGGAGGTGAAAAAAACTCTCTGAAGTACCCCCGTCCCCCGGGGACGAGGGGAGTTGCGAAGATTTTTTTGCTGCCTGAGGGGTCCGGGGCGGCTCGGGGGTGAAAAAAACTCTCTGAAGTACCCCTGTCCCCCGGGGACGAGGGGAGTTGCGAAGATTTTTTACCGCCCGCACCGCCCCCACCGAATCAACGCACATCAAAAGGGACCCGGCTGGGTCCCTTTGCTCATAGGCGTATTCAGATCATTCTCTCACCGAGACCTCGCCGGTGGTCAGGGTCTCGATCTCACGGAGGCGGAAGCCTTCCATGTACTCGACGACCAGGCCGCCGCTGTCGTCCACGTCCAGGGCCCGGGCTTTGATCGGCTTGCCGCCCGACAGCTGGTGGACGGTGATGTTCTTGCCCAGGATGAAGCAGCGCCGGCGGTACTCCGGCAGGAAGTTGTGGTTCGGGAACTCCTTCAGCATGTCGAAGATGTTCTGGATGACGGCGCCGGCCAGCGCGCTGCGGGAGAACTCGTCCTGCTCGTCGGCGATGGAGCCGGCGATGTCCTTGAGCTCCTTCGGGAACTTGGCCGGGTAGCAGTTGATGCCGATGCCGATGACCAGGCTGTCGATGCGGCCGGTCTCCAGGTTGGTCTGGGCCTCCGTCAGGATGCCGCAGATCTTCTTGCCGTTCAGGAAGAGGTCGTTGACCCACTTGATCTTCGGCTGTTTGCCGCAGACGCTGTCGATGGCGTGGCAGACGGCGAGGGCGGTGGCCATGGTGATGTACGGCGTCTTGCCCAGCTCGAATTCCGGGCGGAAGGCGATGGAGATGTAGAGGCCCGTGCCCTTCGGAGAGACGAAGGTCCGGCCCAGGCGGCCCCGGCCCTCGGTCTGTTCGTTGGCCACGATGACGACCGGTTCCTCCCCGATCGGCAGGGCCTTGGCGTAGCTGTTGGTGGAGCCGATGGAATCGAAGACCTTGAGGCGGCACGGATCGGTGATGCGGGAGCCGATGGCCTCCTCCGTCATCAGATCGATGCGCTCCAGCAGCTTGTAGCCCTGGCTCGGGCGGCTCAGGATCTTGTAGCCGGCCTTTTTCAGGGAGTTGGAGGCTTTGTTCACGGCGGCCCGGGAGATCCCGAGGCTGTTCGCCAGCGCCTCGCCGGAGACCCAGCCCCCGAAGTTCTGGTCCAGCATCCTGAGCAGTTCGGTTTTCGTCGACATATCGTCACCTCTGATATCATTCGGCCGGCAAAGCGGTGCGCCGCCGGCATTTCGTTCGTGCCTGCCCCCTTATTATACACTCAAAAGTAAAGTTTGCAAGAGAAAAGGTTTACAATGAGCACCGCCGGAGCCGCCCGGGAAATCCCGGGACCCCCATTTCGGCGCATCTCCTTCATTTTTTCACAGATCTATGGTACAATATATTGCCGAATTGGGCCGATCGGCCCACAGCCAACCAACAAAGGAGACTATATGGACACGCCTAGTATCATGCGGTCGGTCATCGAGATCGTGCTTCTGCTGATCTGCTCAGCCTATTTCTCGGCGACGGAGACCGCTTTCACGGCGCTGAACAGGATCCGGATCCAGAACAAAGCGGATTCCGGAGATGAACAGGCGAAGAGGGTGCTGGAACTGGAGCGGAACTACGACAACCTGCTCTCCACCATCCTCGTGGGCAACAACCTGGTGAACATCGCCTCCACGGCGGTCGCCACCCTGCTCTTTGTCAGCCTGTCCAGACAGTACGGCGCCACCCTTTCCACCGTGGTCATGACCGTCGTGGTCCTGATCTTCGGTGAGATCACGCCGAAGAGCCTGGCCAAGGAATACCCGGAGCGGTTCGCCATGTTCTCGGCGCCGCTGATCAACACGCTTCGGATCATCCTGACGCCGGTGAACTGGATCTTCGCCCAGTGGAAGAGGCTGCTCTCCGCCATCTTCGGGACGGCAGCCCGGCAGAGCATCACCGAGGACGAGCTGGTCACCATCGTGGATGAGGCCTTCGTCACCGGCGGCATCGACGGGGAACAGAACCAGCTGATCCAGAACGCCATCGGCTTCGACGACATCGAGGCCCAGGACATCCTGACCCCGCGGGTGGACATCCAGGCCGTGGAGGTCGACACGCCGGTCGAGGAGATCGACGAGCTGTTCCGGGAGACCGGCTTCTCCCGGCTGCCGGTGTTCGAGGACGAACTGGACAAGATCATCGGCGTCCTGAACCAGAAGGACTTCCACAACTACGTCTTCCGCAACGAGAGGACCGTGGCGGAGGTGGTCAAGCCTGTGGTCTACGTGGCGAGCTCCATGCGGGCCGCCAACCTGCTGCGCAAGATGCAGGAGACCAAGTGCCGGATGGCCATCGTCGTGGACGAGTACGGCGGCACCCTGGGACTGGTCACCACCGAGGACATCGTGGAGGAACTGGTCGGCGAGATCTACGACGAGAGCGACACCGTGGCTGGCCGGGAGATCACCCTCCAGCAGAACGGCTCCTACCGGGTGCTGGGCTCCGCCAACGTGGAGAAGATGTTCGACTTCTTCGGCGAGGAGCCGGAGATCGACGCCACCACTGTCAACGGCTGGGTGGTCCTGCTGCTGGACCGTCTGCCGCGGGTGGGCGACAAATTCGAATACCGGACCGGCCGCAAGATCTTCCGCGGCCGCGTCACCAAAGCGGACAACCGCAAGGCATTGGAGATCCATCTGAGGGTCGAGACCCTCGGAGAGGATGAAGAAGGGAACAAAGGGAAATAAAAGATGAGTTTAATGGAAAAGATCTTTGGTGACGTCAACACCAAAGAAGTGAAAAAGGCACAGAAGATCGCGGACAAGGTCCTGGCTCTGGACGCGGAGATGCACGCCCTCGGGGACGATGAACTCCGTGCCAAGACCCAGGAGTTCCGGAACAGGCTGGCCGCCGGCGAGACGCTGGACGACCTGCTGCCGGAGGCCTTCGCGGTCTGCAGAGAGGGCGCGTCCCGCGCCCTGGGCATGAAGCACTTCCCGGTGCAGGTCATCGGCGGCATCATCCTCCATCAGGGCAGGATCGCCGAGATGAAGACCGGTGAAGGCAAGACCCTGGTGGCGACTTTGCCGGTCTACCTGAACGCGCTGGAGGGCAAGGGCGTCCACGTGGTCACCGTCAACGACTACCTGGCCAAGCGTGACGCCGAGTGGATGGGCAAGCTCTACACCTTCCTGGGCATGACCGTGGGCGTCGTGATCCACGGCGTGGAGGGAGAGGCCCGCAAGGCGGCCTACCAGGCGGACATCACCTACGGCACCAACAACGAATTCGGTTTCGACTACCTCCGGGACAACATGGTCACCTATCAGGACCAGCTGCGCCAGAGGGAACTGCATTACGCGATCATCGACGAGGTCGACTCCATTTTGATCGATGAGGCCAGGACGCCGCTCATCATCAGCGGCAAGGGCGACAAGTCCAGCGACCTCTACGAGAAGGCGGACAAGTTCGTCAAGGGCCTGAAGAAGTCCACCGTGGTTCCGACCAACGACCGCCTGGCCCCGCCGGTGGAACCGGACGGGGACTTCACCGTGGACGAGAAGGAGCGGCAGGTGGCTTTGACCGACGCCGGCGTCGCCAAGGCGGAGAAGTTCTTCGACGTGTCGAACTTCGGCGACCCGGAGAACATGGAGATCAACCACCATGTGATCCAGGCCCTGAAGGCCCACAACATGATGGAGCGGGACGTGGACTACATCGTCAAGGACGGCGAGATCATCATCGTCGACGAGTTCACCGGCCGTCTGATGTACGGCCGCCGGTTCAGCAACGGCCTGCACCAGGCCATCGAGGCCAAGGAACACCTGAACGTCAGGTCCGAGTCCAAGACCCTGGCCACCATCACCCTGCAGAACTACTTCCGCATGTACGGCAAGCTGGCCGGCATGACCGGTACCGCCAAGACAGAGGAGAGCGAATTTCTCGAGATCTACAACATGGCGGTAATAACCATACCCACCAACCTGCCGATCAAAAGAGAGGACCTTCCGGACTCGGTCTACAGCACGGAGAACGGAAAGTTCAAGGCCATCGCCGCCAGGATAAAAGAGATCCACGAGACCGGACAGCCCATACTTGTGGGCACCATATCCATCGAGAAATCCGAGAGGCTGGGAGCCCTGCTGGACAGGACGGGCCTCAAGGGCGAATACAGCATACTGAACGCCAAGCAGCATGAGAAGGAAGCCCAGATAGTGGCGGAAGCCGGTAAGCTGGGGAAGGTCACCATCGCCACCAACATGGCAGGCCGTGGTACCGATATCATCCTGGGAGGAAATCCC